>JAHFDP010000075.1 GCA_023248955.1 Deltaproteobacteria bacterium | reverse complement strand
GCCGGCGAACTGCCCGGCTGTTCAGCGATCGCCTTGCGCCGGAATCGGTGATCGGCTTGCATCGGAATCGGTGATCGGCTTGCGCCGGAATCAGTGATCGGCATGGACCGGAACCGTCAGTTGGCCACTCGTCAGCCGTTCGACGTGGTTTCCAATCCCGAGTTTTTACGCGAGGGCGCGGCGGTGGCGGACTTCATGCGGCCCGATCGGGTCGTGGTGGGCGCCACCAGCGCGCGTGCGCGCACGGTGATGGAGCAGCTCTACGCGCCGCTCACCTCTCCCGAGCGGCCGCTCTTTTTCATGGATCCCTGCTCGGCGGAGCTCGCCAAATACACGGCCAACACCATGCTGGCGATGCGCATTTCGTTCATGAACGAAGTGGCCGCGCTGTGCGAACGCGTCGGGGCGGACGTGGAAGAGGTGCGGCGCGCGGTGGGCGCGGACAAGCGCATCGGGTCTTCGTTTCTCTCGGCGGGCGTGGGGTATGGCGGCAGCTGTTTCCCCAAAGACGTGAAGGCGCTGGTGGCCACGGCGCACGCGCACGGTCTGACTTTTCCGCTGGCGGAAGCAGTGGAGCAGGTCAACGAGCGGCAGAAACATTGGCTCGTGGATCGTGCGCGCGCCTACTTCGCGGCGAATGGCGGGCTGGCCGGCAAGCGGCTGGCGCTGTGGGGGCTGGCCTTCAAGCCATCGACGGACGATCTGCGTGAAGCGCCAGCGTTGACGGTGATCGACGGACTCATCGCCGAGGGTGCGCACGTCATTGCGTACGATCCGGTGGCAATACCCGCGGCGCAGAAACTCTTGGGTGATCGGGGCGGCAAGTTGACCTACGCGACGTCCGCCTACGAAGCGCTCGCGGGCGCCGACGCGCTGCTCTTGGTGACGGAGTGGAACGAATTTCGTCAACCCGACTGGGCGCGCGTGTGGACGCTGCTCAAGTCCCGCGTCATCTTCGACGGTCGCAACTTGTTTGACCCCGATCAGCTGCGCACCTTGGGCTTTTTCTACGCGGGCGTGGGTCGCGCGGTGCCCGCCGTTCAGGAAGTGGCGTTTCGCCAAGCGAATAATTAGTATGACGTTCTTGATCGGTTGTTGATCGGGTGAAATACAGCTAGCGAACGACGACATGGCGCAGCGACCTTCGGAAGGTGGTCACCATGGAAGCCAAGCAAGTTGTGCGAATGCCCAAGCGCCAGGCCACGCGGGCGCAGCTCGACAAGCTCGTTGTTGCCGCGCAGGCTGTGCGGCGCAACGCTTATGCGCCCTACTCGAAATTTTCCGTTGGCGCGGCCATTCTCACCGCGGACGGCGACGTCTTCTCCGGCTGCAACGTGGAGAACGCCAGCTACGGACTTTCCATTTGCGCCGAGCGCAGCGCCGCTTCCGCCATGGTGAGCGACGGCCAGCGGCGCGTGCTCGCCATCGCGGTGGTGACGCAGTCGTCGCCGCCTTCGCCGCCGTGCGGAAGTTGCCGGCAGGTGCTCTCGGAGTTCGCGCCGAACGCGGTGGTGGTGCTCGCCAACACACGCGGCGAGCGGCAAGAGACGACGCTCGGCGCGTTGCTGCCTCAGTCGTTCAACAAAGATTATTTGTAGGCGATCGTTCGCGCACGCATGAATCTTCTTCTGCGCGGCGGAACGATGGTGACGATGGACGCGCGGCGGCGCGTGCTGCGCGGCGACCTGCTCGTGCGTGACGGCAAGATTGCGGCGGTTGGTCGCGCCGCGGGTCCAGCGAACACCACCGTGATCGACTGCACCGATCGCATCGTCTTGCCTGGGCTGATCCACGCGCACATGCATCTGTGCCAAGCGCTTTTTCGCAACGCCGCTGACGGACTGCCGCTGCTCGAATGGCTCACGCGCCGCATCTGGCCGCTGGAGATGGCGCACGATGCGCGATCGCTGGCGGCGTCGGCGCGGCTTGGCATCGCGGAGCTTATTCGTTCTGGTGCGACCGCGGCGTTGGACATGGGTACCGTGCATCACCACGACGCGGTGTTCGAAGTGGCGCGAGACAGCGGATTTCGATTGGCCAGCGGCAAAGCCATGATGGACGACGGCAGCGGCCTGCCGCGCGGCATGCGCGAGACCAAGCGCGATTCGTTGCGCGAGAGCGATCGCCTGCGCAAAACGTGGGATGGCGCCGCGGATGGCCGCTTGACATTTTGTTATGCGCCTCGGTTTGCGCTTTCGACGACGGAATCCTTGTGCCGAGAAGTCGCGGACAGGAAGGGAATCGTGCACACCCACGCCAGCGAGCATGCTGCGGAGTGTGCGGAGGTGAAGCGGCGTTTTCGATTCGACAACGTGGAGCTCTTGCACCGCTGGGGATTGGCCGGGCCGCGCTCGACGTTTGCACACGTGGTCCATCCGACTACGCGTGAAATAAGGCTGCTGGCGAAGAGCGGCACCACGGTGGCGCATTGTCCGAGCGCCAATTTGAAGCTTGCGAGCGGCCTGGCGCCGATTCCGGAATTGATCGCCGCGGGCGTGCACGTTGGCATCGGCGCGGACGGCGCGGCTTGCAACAACCGGCTCGATATTTGGGAAGAGATGCGGCTCGCGGCGCTGCTGCAACTTCCGCGCGTCGGTGCGGACGGCGTGTCGCCACGCGCGGTTTTGGAAATGGCCACGCTTGGCGGCGCGCGCGCGATTGGCGCGGAGGGCGTGGTGGGAAGGCTCGCGGTGGGGATGCGCGCGGATGTGACGGTGGTCGATCTCACGGGCGCGCACGCCACGCCTGCGGGCGACGATGTTTACGCGCGGCTCGTCTACTGCGGGCGCGCCAGCGATGTGCGGACCGTGATCGTCGACGGGCGCGTGTTGTTTAAGGACGGTCAGCTCACGACGTTAGACGAAGAAGCGGTCGTGGCCGAAGCCGCGCGACAAGCAATGATCGTGAAGAAGCGCGCGTTTCGCTGAGATTGCGTTGAACCGGAAATCCACAGTTGCCGTGGAACCGAGACGGTCGAGCGTGGGTCGGCTACGAGGCGCACACGAGGAGCCCCCGGAAGCGCACTTTTCGGTGCGCTGAGGAGGCACCGGAGGAGCACCGAAGTAGACGGCCCGCGATCGGCCGTCGCAGGTAACGGCAATTGTGGTTTTCCGGTTGAATTGACTCCCCTAATTCCCCTCCCCCTTGACGGGGGAGGGTCAGGGTGGGGGTGAGGCTTGTCATGCCTCAAAAAATGCCGCACAATCTGCAGATGAAAACGAGTCGAAAACAGACACATCTTTCTACGCAAACAACGCGGCGTGCTCCGCCACGCCTCGCCCGTCGGCTGACGGTCCCGCTCTCCGCGGAAACGGCCGCTGCACTGTTGCAGGAGGCGAATCGGGCAGGTGTCTCGATGGCCTCGGTTGCTCGCCAAACACTCGACCAAGGCATCGCTCAGCTTCAACGTACACGCCTCGAGCAGGCGCTTGCCGAGGGTTATCAGGCGACGAGCGACGAAGCGCGTGCACTGGCACTGGAGATGAACGCCGTCCGAGATTGGGGAGATCGGTAGTGTCCACGCAGCGCGGCGATGTGGTGGTGATCGATTTTCCGAAGCTCGGTGAGGCTCATCGAAAAATCCGTCCGGCGGTTGTGGTCAGCAACAACATCGCCAATCGCTATTCCAGCACGGTCTCGGTGGTGCTCATCACTGAATGGAACGAGAAACAGGCCGCGCTTCCCATTTGCGTGGAGCTCCCTAAGGGCACCGCAGGTGCCACCAAACGGAGCGTTATCGATTGCGGCCAAATCCACACCATCGACAAGAGCCACATTCGTGAAGCGGCAGCCACGGTGCCGTTCGCGCTTCGTCAGCGGATCGACGACGCTCTTCGATTGCACCTGGCTCTTTAGGTTTTAACGACGCCCTCTCATCTAGGTTGCCTTTTGGTGTACCTATGGTTAACCTAAAATCATGGAGCGAGCTGCCTCGAAAAAGTACCACTTCGCGCCTTTGAGGCGGCAGGCGATCGCGATTGAACGCTTTGTCGATGCGCATCGCTTCAAGAACATGACCGAGTTCATGCGCAAGGCGATCGATCACTACTTGGATAATCTCGGGCGCCCGCCGCTCTCTGTGCAGGCCCGGCAAATGGCTGACGCGTGGGAATTCGAGCGAAAATCCCGACGCTCCCCCGACGCTCTTCAAGCGCCCTCGATGCACTCCGACGAGAAGTGGTAACCGCTCGTCGGGGGGAGATCTGGTGGGTGCGGCAGGGCGCCCGTTCTGACCAGGCTCTCGACACTTCGAAGGACCGCCGCCCTTACCTCGTGATCTCGGGCGATTCCTGGAATTTGGAACCACGTTACCCGAGAATTACCCTCTGTCCCCTCACGGGCGCGGAGCGCGTCTTGCGCCGCTTTGACACCGATGTCCTGTTGCGCGCGCGAGAAACGGGCCTGCCGAAAGACAGCGTCGTCCGATGCGTGGAAATCTACACCACCTTTCGCGACGTGCTCATCGGGCCCGCCGGCCGAATTTCCGACGCCAAGCTGCGGGACGTTGAGCGCGCGCTCGGCTTGTACCTGTCCCTGCTGGTCGTTAGCTGACGACCACCGTCGTCGGCTCCACTGAATGTCGCCGCGACCGGCTGCGTAGCCACGCGCCGAAGACCACCACCCACGCCGTGAGCAGCGCGAGTTTCCCGAAGAAGGGAACTTGCGCCAGAGCCACAATCAGCGCGGATCCGACGGCGAGATGCACGATTGGCGCATGGCCGAGAGGAATGCGACGCCCCACGGCGAGCGCCAATCCAGCAAAGCCCTGTACACCCGCGAGGAGAACGATCAGCACGACCACCAAAATCAATGGGATCCCAACGATCGAAATGCCGAGCAGCACGGTGATGACCGGCAGCAGCAGAAAGCCGACGAGCCCAGTGAGCGCCGACGCCGCGGGCGCGTTGTGGAGCGTGTCGGCGACGCTTTCGAGGCGCTGCGGGCGCAAGACGAGCAGGATGAGGCCGAGCGCAAACAGAAGCGCGAATTGCGCGAACGCGCTGCCCATCCAGAAGAGTGGAGACGCGGCCGCGCCGAATCCCATGGCGCCACCCGCCAGCCCACCGAGAAGGGAGGCCAGTCCGGGGACGCCGATGCTGGTCTGCTCGCGCTCGATGATGCCGCCGCGATCGACGCGAATCCGTCCGCCAATGCTGACCGCTTCGCGCCCAATGCGCGCGCCTGGTGCGACGTGGATATCGCCACCGATGGCCACGACGCCGCGCTCGACCGTGGCGCCAGGGGCGAGATCGACACCGCCGAAGAGCGCCACGACTTCGCGGGCGTGGGCGTTGGGTTCGAGAAGTACGTGCCCACGAAGCGCGACGACATCGCGGGCGCTCTCTCCTGGATCGACGGTGACATCTCCAGTGATGACGCGATCGTGGGCCGTTGACTGAACTTTGAAATCGCCTCTGTGAATTGTGACGTTCACGCCACCTTTTTCATCATCCGTATCTTCAGTATCGCTCTCGTCGGTTTCGGCTTTTACAGAGAGGACGGATCCTTCTTTCGTCGCGGAAAGCCCGGCTTGTTTGAGCACGGCGTGAAGTGCGTCTTCGGCGGGCGTGTCTTTGAAGTGCGCACTGACCGTGCCGTGTTTTCCGCCCGGGAGCACCAGCGACAAGCCTTCGGCCTCGGCAATTTGCAGGAGCGCTTTTTCAACGGGAGCGTCCACGAAATCCGCGGTGATCGTTTTTTCGGTCGGTGCCGCGACGAGCACGGCGAGCAAGAAGGCGAGCATGTTCATCTCCTAAAAGAAGCTACAGCGAGCGTCGAAGATCGCGTGTGGGAAGGATTCGCTGCAGTGTGATCAAGAGCGCAACCGAGAGCGACGAGGCGACGAGCGCGATCGGAAGGCGAGCGGAATCGACGACCGGCGAAAGCGCATCCGCGCTCGCGCGCGCGAGGACAAACCCCGCGGCCAGCGTGTGCAAGTGATCAGCGAGTAGTTCCGCCAAAGTGTGATCGCGTGAAGAGATCAAGCAGATCGCTGCGGCGAGCGTGCTCAGCGCGAGCGTGAAAAAGGCGATGCGGCGCTCGCGGGAACGCGCGGCCCTTTCCGCGCGCACACGCGCCAACACGCCGGCCGCAAAATCACGCGGCGGTGCGGGATCGCTGAGGCGATTGAGCATTTGCGAGATCGCGTGGTTTGACAATTCGTGCTTCATGCGTCCTCGCCAAGTTGTTCGCGCAACTGCGCTCGCGCGCGGTGCAGCCACGTCATGACGGTCCCGATCGGCACATTCATGACCTGCGCGATGTCTTTGTACGCCAGCCCCTGCACATGAAACAGCGTGACGGCGCTGCGGTAATTTTCGGGCAGCGCGGCGATGGCGATTTCCAACGCGCGTGTTGTGCGTGCGCTGTCGAGCTGCTCATCCGCGCGCGGCGTGCCGTCGGGAACGTCGTGCGCGGTGTCGTCGCTGTCGCCGATCGGCGCGTCTAGCGAAACCGTTGGTGCGCGGCGGCGTAAGAGATCGATGCAGTGGTTACGCGCAATCCGCAGCGCCCACGGTGCGAACGGTTGCGCCCCGTCGTAACGTTCGAGCGAACCGTAGGCGCGCACGAACGCTTCCTGCGCGGCATCGCGCGCATCGTCACTATTGCCGAGCAGCCGGTAGCAGAGTCCAAAAATCGCGCGCTCGTGACGGCGCACCAGGCGCGCGAACGCGTCGTCGTCGCCACGCGCAGCGGCGCGAGCGAGTTGGCCGTCCTCCGTATCAGTGCCGGAGTTCGCCGTAGGGCTCTCCATGAACCAGGAAAATGAACAGGTGTCGTTGTAGAGCGCCGCTTGCATGTCCTGCTTTACGCGAGCGCGGGGAGTTTATTTCAGGGCATAGGATGGCTACAAAGACGCACCATGAAGAACGTTCTCGGAGCGGCGCTGCTTCTGTTCGCTGGTTGTCAGACCACGCGTTCGATTCGTCCCGTAGGCGACGGCAAGGTCGCACTGGGCGCGTCGCTCGGCGGGCCGATGTTTACGAACTTGGGACCGCCGATTCCGGCGCCGCTGGCGTCGGGTTATGGACGTTATGGCATTTCCAAACGCACCGATGTCGACGTCGGTTTGCACTTTCCGATCACCGCGGCCGCCGGTGCGGATCTCGGTATCGCGCATCTTTTTCTCGAGCAGGACGGCTGGGCGCCCGCGGTGATGGCCGGGGGGCGCGGCTACCTTTTCTTCGATGCGCTCGCGCTGACGAGCAAGAAAAATCCGGCCGGCGATCGCTACAATGCCGACTTGACATTTTTCGAGGAACTCTCCGGCAACGCTTCGTGGCGTCTCGGCGCGCGATCGCTTGCCTGGCTTGGCCTCTCGTTTTTTGTGCAGGCCGAGAAGGCGATCATTTTGCCGACGCTCTCCGCCGGCTTCGAATGGCGGCTGGCGCGAACTTTCGGAATCGCCATCGAGTTGGATCAGATGGCGTTTACGTCGAATCAAAAGTTCTCCACGATTTCCTGGATCGGTCCTTCGAACCACGGTGCGCTCGCAGTTCAAGTTGGCTTTAACTTCTATCCCGGAGCGGAGTGATGGCAACGCTGCAGCGTGTAGTCGTGGCGATGCTCCTCGCGGGCTGTATGCGGCTGGACGGATTCGTCTACCGCGCGCGGCAGGCCAAGGCCGGCGAGAGCGAAAAATTTTCGTCCACCATCATTCCCGCTGATTTGCAGGACGCGGTGAGCGGTCCAATCGTTTCGGACGATGGTGTGGTGATCGATGCTGCGCTGGTGCGTCACCGTGCTGGTGACGGCACACCCGATGCGCGCCACACCACGGCGCTGCTTTACTGCCATGGCAACAACACGTTTCTCGGCGTCACCACGCCGCGCATCGAAGAGCTGTGGCGACTTGGCTACACCGTGCTGCTCCTCGATTACCGCGGCTTTGGCCGCACCTCTGGAACGCCGACGGAGGAGGGCGTCTACAAAGATGCGCGTGCGGCGCGAGCGTGGCTGGAGTCGCGCGTTGATCTCGGTTTGTCACCGGCGCGCGTGGGCCTTTACGGTCGATCGCTCGGCACCGCGATCTGTTTGCACATCGCCGCGGAGCGCGCACCCAAGGCGCTGATTCTGGAATCACCGATCGCTGCGATCTCCACGATCATCGACGATTCACTGGGGCTCGACGCACCTGCGGAGTGGTTCGTCGACACCAAGATGGACAACCCCAATACCGCGGGCGCATTGACCGGGCCGCTCTTTATCCTGCATGGACTCGCTGATACTTACGTGCAGCCGAAATACGGCCAATCGATCCACGATGCGGCCGTGCATGCGTCGCCGAATCTCCTCTGGCTGGTGCCCGGTGCGACGCACGGAACGGTGCCGTGCAATCCCGGTGCGAATGAAAATCCGGCGATCGAGAACGATTGCTCGTCGGGATTTTCCGCCGAATACGAAAAGCGCGTGACGGAATTTTACGACGCGGCGATCGGCCCATGACGTTTCGCAATGTCCTCATCACGGGCGCATCCAGCGGCCTCGGGCGCGGTCTTACAATGTATTACGCGAACGCGGGCGCCACGGTGTTTGCGGTCGCGCGCCGCGAAACAGAGCTGCGCGCACTGGCCACGGAACTTTCCGGGGCGGGGCGAATCGTTCCCGTTATTGTCGATGTGACCAACTTGGACGCGCAGGTCGCGGCGATTCGCGCGGCCGAAAACAGCGCGGGCGGCGCGCTCGATCTGGTGATCGCCAACGCCGGCAGCAACTGGTCATCGCCGGCGCGCAAGATCGATTGGACGCGCGTGCGGGACGTGTTCCAGCTCAACGCCACCGCGGCCTGCGTGACGATCAGCGCCGCGCTGCCGGCCATGTGCGCGCGCGGTTCCGGCACCGTCGTGGCGATGGCGAGCCTTGCGGCGTTTCGTGGACTTCCGGCGATCGCGGCCTACTCGGCAAGCAAGGCGGCGCTGCACACGTTCATGGAGAGTCTGCGCGTGGATCTGCGTGGGACGGGCGTTCGCGCGCTGACGATCTATCCGGGATTCGTGAAGAGCGAGCTCACGGCGCGGCACAACGGTCCGATGCCGTTTCTGATGGAGGCGGATCGCGCGACCGAAATCATGGCGCGTGGCATCGCGCGCGGACGGCCGATGATCACGTTTCCCTGGCCGATGGCTACGGCGATTCGTCTCGTCGGTGCGCTGCCGCGATCGATTTACGAGCCGTTGGCGAGCGCGGGAACGAAGCGGAAACGCCACCCCAAATCGGCGGAATGGTAACCGTTCAGTCCGTCATGGCCGGGCTTGACCCGGCCATCCACGAGGATTTCGATTCACGTGGATGGCCTCCCCGGGCTTGACCCGGGGATCGGCGGCCGGCCATGACGACTGATGTGCCGGACTGAACGGATACGCGGAATGAAAATTACTTCGTGACGTACATGACGCCGAGACACATCTCGTCGGTGGTGTTTTCGCCCCAATTGAGATCCGGCGGCGTCAGCGGTTTCCCATTGACGATCGGCTGATGTCCGGCGCTGTTGTCCCAGTGGCATTCGAGCTTCAGCTTGTCGCCGGGATGAAAAATTTTTGGCGTTTCGAATTCGTAGCCGCTCTGCCAGTGGAAATCCCAGTGCGGAATCTCCAGCACGCATTCGTTGCTACCCGCCGCGCGCTCGATCTCTAGCCGCGCGCGGCTACCGCGCGTGTGCATGTGCAGCGTCGAAAGGTAGATGGTGAAGTCGGAGCCGGTCGGAACAACGCCCTGCGTGAGGTAGCCCATGTAGGGCGTCGGATCGATCGAGAAGCTGTGCACGACATCCGCGTCGCCAGAGGGAATGGACATCGTCTTGTTCCCGACCCAATCGGGGTCAGCCCAGAACAGCGCGACGGCTTCTTTGGCGACGCTGTCGTCGAGCTTCAAATCGAGGGACGTGAGGTCGGGCGCCGGATCGATATTAAGTGTATTATAGTGAACTTGCACAATGATTTTGGATCCCGGTTCGACTTTGATGCCCGTTCCAGCGGGGAAATCGAAACCGGTACCACCAGGCGCCCAGGATCCGATCCAGTTCGGTTGGCTGCCGGGTGATCCGAAGCAGGCGTAGCCAGGTCGTCCGTCGGCGTGGTCGCGCGACTGGTACTCCGCAGCGGAGCTCGGGCCGCCGACGAAGGCGATGACATGATGGACGATCGAAGCGGTGCCCGGATTGACGCGAAATCCCGTGACGAATTTGGTGGCAGTGGCCGGCCAGTCGAGGACGAAACATCGGTATTCGTCGGGGCGCGTTTGCGGTGTATAGGCGGCCGTCATGGCGATGCGCAGGTCGGCGCGCGAGAGTCCGGGGGCCGACGCGCCGAGTGCCGCACCTGGATGCGTGGCATCCCCAGCGGGCGCGCCAGCGTCGACCCAGCTCGCGAGGGTGGCGATTTCCAGCTCAGTGAGCGATCGATCGCCTTTGTAATCGGAGCAGCCCGGTCCCGCGAGCCACGGCGGCATCACGCGATTTTGCACCGCGGGTTTGATGACGCTGGCGTGCGCGGAGACGTCGGCGAAGTTTTGCAACGTGAACGGCGCGATCCCGCCCGTGGTGTGGCACAACGCGCATTTGGCGTCGATCAGTGGCTTGACGTCCTTGTAGTAGGTCGGCGTGGTGGTAACGCCGGTGCCGTTGCCATTGATTGCACCGTCGCTTGTGCTCTTCTTGGGCTTGCCGCAGGCGACGGCGGCCAACACGATCAGCGGAACGATTTTGGTTCGGGCGTTCACTCGGAAACCTCTTTCATCGAACCGCAGCGCGGGCTGGAAGCGTAGACTTTAGGACTGTCTCACGCAGTGTGCAACGACTGAGGGGGCACCATGGCTACACTCAATCTCGATCAACTCGCCGGCTGGGACGCGCTTTTGTCCGACGAGGAGCAGCAGGTGCAGCGTACGGTGCGAGCATTCGTGCGCGCGTCGGTGATGCCGCGCATCGCTGCGGATTTCGAGGCGGGACATTTCGCGCGCGATCTCATTCCGGAGCTAGCCGCTCTGGGCCTGCTCGGCGCCAACCTCACCGGCTACGGCTGCGCGGGCATGGGCAGCGTGGCCTGGGGCGTGGCGTGTCACGAATTAGAAGCGGGCGATTCGGGATTGCGGTCGTTCGTGTCGGTGCAGACCAGCCTCGCCATGTACGCGATTTGGCGATTCGGATCGGAGGCGCAAAAACAGCGCTGGCTTCCAGCGATGGCCGCGGGGCGCGCCGTCGGATGCTTCGGCCTGACCGAGCCCGATCACGGCAGCGATCCCGGCTCGATGGAGACGCGCGCGCGCCGAGATGGCAGCGACTGGATACTCAATGGACGCAAGCAGTGGATCACCAACGCGCAGATCGCGGACGTGGCCGTGGTGTGGTCACAATGTAGTCACAATGCCGATGGCATCGCGGGGTTTCTGGTCGAGAAAGGGCGGCCGGGATTTTCGGCGACGGACATTCCGCGCAAGCTCAGCATGCGCGCGTCGGTGACCGGCGGACTTTTTCTCGACGACGTGCGCGTCCCCGAGGAAGCGCGACTCCCCGGCGCGGCGGGTCTGCGTGCACCACTCGCTTGTCTCGATGCCGCGCGCTTCGGCGTGGCGTTCGGGGTGGTGGGTGCGGCGCGGTTTTGTCTCGAGAGCGCCATCGACTACACGCAGGGGCGCAAACAATTCGGCGTGCCCTTGGCGCAGAAACAGCTCGTGCAGGCGGAGCTGGCCGATCTCGCAGGCGGTGTGGTGAAGGCGTCGGTGCTAGCGGTGCACTTCGGACGGCTCAAGGACGCGGGAAAATTGCACGCGGCGCAGACGAGCCTTTTGAAACGCGAAAATTGCCGCATGGCTTTGGACACCGCGCGACGGACGCGCGCGCTGCTCGGCGCCAACGGTGTGAGCGGCGACTACCACGTGCTGCGCCACGCGCTGAATTTGGAGAGTACGTCCACGTACGAAGGGACGGATTTCATTCACGCGCTGACGGTCGGGCGCGCACTGACGGGACTTTCCGCGTTCTAGGTAACGGAGAGGTAGGTGGAACCTTTGTAAGGCTCCTTCCAGATGACTCGGCGTCAAGGTTGGGCCTGCCATTTAAATGTGATATTCTTAACAAATGTCCGTTCGCCGTTCGCCGTTCGCCGTTCGCCGTAGCGCTTAGCGCTGCCTGTTTTTGCGCCTGTGCTCGGCTCGCTGATCAGGGTGTTCAGCTCGGCACGGCGCGGTCGGCGGTTAATCCGACGCTCTCTCCCTCCAACGTAACGCTGGCGCAGGGCCAGACGCAGACTTTTTCCGGAACTGGCACTGGGCCCTTCACGTGGGCGCTGCAGTCGAGCCCAAGCGGGAGCATCACCAGCGCTGGCGTCTACACCGCCGGAAGCCCAGGCCAGGCCGGCGCCACCGACACCGTTACGGTCACCGACACCGGCGCGGGCAACACCACCGCCACGGCCGCTGTCACCATTTCCAAGGGCGTGAACGGCTTCTCGAACTACAACGGGAGCGGTCTCTACAACGGCAACGGTTATCCCCTTGGTAACACCACCCGTGTCGTGCGGAGGGTCGGCCAAACCTTCCAGGCGCTCGCACCGACGAGCGGTGCCACGCAAGGCATGGTTACCTTTGTCCAGGTCGACATGATTCGTTTGGCCGGAGGAGCTGGACAAAACATCAAGGCAGAAATCCACAGCCTCACCGGCTCCGGCGCCATCGATGATCAGGGCGCGTCGAACGCGTTCGCCTCAGGGAGCATCGATGCGCAGACCGCGATTCCGTCACTGAATACCAAAACGAGGGTTTTGATTCCGATGACGCCTGGCACGGCGCTCGCCGTCGGAACCAACTACGCGCTGACACTCAAAATCGATGTGCTTGGAACCTTCGCTGGGTCGGTTATTTACACGAGTGCAAACGACTCCAGCGGTGGTCTAGCCTGGTGGTATTCGAAGCGGTACCACGCCGGTGGCTGGGTGGCGCGCGGGACCTACACCTCAGCGCCAGCTGATTACACTAAAGATACTACTCACAATATCTCCGCTAATGTTTTCCTAGGCGAGATTTACGCAGCGCCGACCACCACGAGCATCAGCCCAACATCCGCGACGCAAAACGGCTCCGCCTTCACCCTAACGGTCAACGGAACCAACTTCTTCGCTGCATCGACGGTGAATTGGGGCGGCGCCCCTCGCACGACGAGCTACGTCAGCGCGACGCAGCTCACGGCTGCGATCCTCGCGGCAGACATCGCCTCCAGCGGCTCGGCCAATGTCACCGTGAACACACCTACGCCGGGCGGCGGCACCACCAGCGCGCAGACCTTCACCATCAATTCTACGAGCAACCCCGTCCCAACCACCTCGAGCATCAGCCCAACGTCGGCCTCGGCAGGCGCTGGCGCGCTCACGTTGACCGTGAATGGCACCAACTTCGTTTCCAACTCGTCCGTGAAGTGGGGCGGCAACGCGAGAACGACGACCTACGTCTCGAGCACACAGCTCACCGCAGCCATCACCTCGGGGGATCTCGCCTCAGCAGCGAATGTCAACGTCACGGTGTTCAATCCCACCCCGGGCGGCGGCACCAGCGGCGCGCAGACATTCCAGGTGCTCGGCTCGAACTCCACCTGTTCCTCTGGGACTGCGACCTTCTCGTCCAATGCGACCTACAACAACGTCACCATCCAGGGCGGTTGCAACCTCACCATCAACGGAGGTCTCACCATTACAATCCAGGGGACGCTCCTCGTCACGGGAAATTCCACGGTTACGGTCGGGAGCATCAACACCAGCGCTCAGGTAAGCGGTTCCTGGCAAGGAGCGGGGAGCACCATCAGCGCCGCGAATATCCAGGTCGACTCGGGATCGAAGATTTCCGCCAACGGGCAAGGTTATACGACGGCAGCAGGTCCAGCTCCCGGTAGCTCGACCTCGAGCGGTGCCGGAGGTGGGGGGCACGGCGGCGCTGGTGGCGCGGGCACAGTCGGGGGCGGCGGCACTGCCGATTCGGCAACGAATCCGATCGACCTCGGTTCCGGCGGCGGTTGTGATTCGAGTACCTGCCCCGGTTCTTGGAACGGTGGCGCTGGCGGTGGGGCGATCACCTTGTCAGTGACTGGCACCCTTACACTGAATGGAACCATCTCTGCCGATGGTGCGTCGACGAGCAACGGCGCAGGCGGCGGGGCCGGTGGAACCATCAACGTCACAACCGGAACGCTGACCGGCTCAGGGTCATTTACTGCCAACGGCGGGGCTGGTTCCACGGCCAGTGGCGGAACCGGTGGTGGAGGTGGTGGAGGACGCGTCGCAGTGTATTACACCACCAACAGCTCGTTTGGCGGTTTCACGAGCTCGACGACTTCCGGTGGAACGGTAGGCAGCGGTGCCGTCGCGGGCAGTGTCGGCACAGTGGGCTTCTTCGACAACTCGGTTACCAACAACAAGCTCATCGTCTACACGAACTTCGTTATTCCGCAGAACACGACCGTCACCTACGGTGCGATTACGCTGCAGAACAGCGGCACCTTCACAATCGGCGGCGGTTCCACCATCACCGTCAACGGCACTCTTCTCGTCACGGGAACCTCCACGCTAACGCTCCAGGGCAAGAACACTGGCGCGAGCAGCGGCGGTGTCGGTGTGACCATCGGCGCGGCGAATATCCAGGTCGACTCGGGGTCGACGATCACTGCCAACAATCAAGGCTATACGACGGTAGCAGGTCCAGCTCCAGGTAGCTCGAGCTCCAGCGGCGCCGGAGGTGGGGGGCACGGCGGCGCGGGAGGCGCGGGCACAGTCGGGGGCGGCGGAACTGCCGATTCAGCAACGAATCCGATCGACCTCGGTTCCGGCGGTGGTTGTGATTCGAGTACCTGCCCCGGTTCTTGGAACGGTGGCGCTGGTGGTGGCGCGATCACCTTGTCTGTGACTGGCACCCTTACACTCAATGGAACCATCACCGCCAATGGCGCCTCGACGAGCAACGGCGCAGGAGGAGGGGCCGGTGGGACCATCAACGTCACCACCGGAACGCTGACCGGCTCAGGGTCATTTATTGCCAACGGCGGGACTGGTTCCACGACCAGTGACGGAACCGGTGGTGGTGGCGGTGGCGGACGCGTCGCGGTCTACTACACGACCAACAGCTCGTTTGGCGGTTTCACGAGCTCGACGACTTCCGGTGGAACGGTAGGCAGCGGTGCCGTCGCGGGCAGTGTCGGCACAGTGGGCTTCTTCGACAACTCGGTTACCAACAACAAGCTCATCGTCTACACGAACTTCGTTATTCCGCAGAACACGACGGTCACCTACGGTGCGATCACGCTGCAGAACAGCGGCACCTTCACAATCGGCGGCGGTTCCACCATCACCGTCAACGGCACTCTTCTCGTCACGGGAACCTCCACACTAACGCTTCAAGGCAAGAACACTGGCGCGAGCAGCGGCGGTGTCGGTGTGACCATCAGCGCGGCGAATATCCAGATCGATTCGGGATCGACGATGACCGCCGATAGCCAGGGATACGCCGTTACCCAAGGCCCCGCCCCAGGTGGACACGCCAGCGATGGTGGGGGTGGCGGCGGGCATGGTGGCGCTGGTGGTCGAGGAAGCTCTGCGGGTGGTGGTGGCACTTATGACTCCAGCTCCAATCCAACTGATTTGGGCTCGGGCGGTGGGTGCGCATCGGGGACCTGCCCGGGCTCGTGGGACGGAGGACCTGGCGGTGGCGCGATCACGCTCTCGGTGAGTGGCACGCTGACGCTCATTGGCACCATCTCCGCAAATGGCGCAGGTCGCCCCAATTTCGGTGGCGGTGGTGGCGGCGGCGGGTCCATCAACGTGACCACCGGAACGCTCACCGGCACTGGTTCGTTCGTCGCCAATGGTGGTGACGGAGCCACCGATTCGTTCGGCGACCGAGGCGGTGGTGGCGGCGGCGGACGAATCTATGTCTCGGCGACAGCCCATACTTCAGATACAACCAGCAAAAGTGTCGCCGGCGGTGCGGCAAGCGGTGGTTCAAGCGTCGCGGGAGGCAGCGGGTCGATTGTGTCGAGTTAGTTAATTGTATATTTTACAACATTCAAACTCATCAAGCCCTCGGCGATTTCTTCGAGCCGGCAATCGCGTCCTCCGACGGTTGAAATAAGCTCAAGCAGTATAGCGTGAACGGATCAGGGCGCTCACCTGAAAGAAGTCGTTTCGCAGCAGCCCACAGAAGTGGTGCGCCCAGAGGGAATCGAACCCCCAGCCTGCGGCTTCGAAGGCCGACGCTCTATCCAATTGAGCTATGGGCGCGTGAAGGGAGCATATACACGTGGGGAGGTCGTTTCTCAACGCGCCGGAGCTGGCCGAGGGGCCGCGACACCGGGGTAGGAGCCGGACAGCTCTGCTGGCCGGTGGGAGGGGACGGGGTCCCCTCCTCTGGAATCCGTCGGCCTTCGAAGCCGCAGGCTGGGGGTTGATGGTGCGCCAAGATCGGAGCGCACCATCGACCCGTAAGGAGGCGCCAGAGGCGCATTGTCAGAAATCGGGTTCGATTCCCTCTGGGCGCACCAACCCTGCCGCAAAACCTTCCCACTCCAGCGCCCGTACGTGCGCTCGCGGCGAAAAATCTCGGCGTAGCCTCTGCACGGCATCGGCCTTGTTCGCTCCGGACAGGTTGTGCATGGTGTTCGACTAGGCCCACGACGCCTGTAGATCCCTACCAGAACCGTCAATATGCACGCCGCGCCGAAAGCGATCGCGCCGCCAGCGCAAACCGCAAATGTTACCGCTGCAAACGGAAAAAACCGCGTCATCATTTTTCCGGGCCGTATTACAAACGACATCAAACCGAATACAGCGCCGAGCGCTAGCGCTGCTGCTCCAACCCGGCCGGAGGGGTGCAACGCCGCGCCCAGCACCAATCCCGTCGCGCTTCCGAGGATCGCCAACGCGCATCCGCGGCAGACGCGCGTTCGGTGCCCCAACCGCACCACCTCGTTCGCGTATTCCGAGCACAGCGGATGGTGCGCGAAGCGATGAAAGCGATGCGCGGCGCGCGCGGCCCGATCGAGTCGCCGCGCCAACGCCGCTGGAACTTGGTGCTTCAACGGCTCAGCCGGACCGCCGTCCCATAGGCGACGATCTCGTTGGTGTTCTGCATCAGCTCGCCCGAATCGAACCGCATGCCGAGCACGGCGTTGGCGCCCATTTCCAGGGCGTGGCGTTCGAGGCGATTCATGGCTTCGTTGCGCGCATCGGAGGCGAGCTGGCTCAGCATGGAAATTTCGCCGCCGAAGATCGTTTGGCAGCCGGCGCAGGCGGTACCGACGACGCTGCGCGAGCGGACGGTAATTCCCCAACAGGGCCCGAGAACTTCCGTGATCTGCGCGCCGGGCGGCGGATCGAACGTCGTGACGATGGGAATCGAGTGCGGTGCGGCGGTGGATCGGTCCATGGTTTCTCCGGCGCGCACTTTACTCCGGGCAAAAAAAAGCCCGCGGATTTCTCTCGCGGGCTTTCAAGAATGAGCGCGGTGGGAATCGAACCTACAACCTATGGATTAAGAGTCCATTGCTCTGCCAATTGAGCTACGCGCCCGAAGGTAATGGGGGCGGTTTAGCGAGGGCCGGTGGATTTGTCAAAGGCGACATTGCCGGCGTCGCATAGACCGTG
>JAHFDP010000112.1 GCA_023248955.1 Deltaproteobacteria bacterium | reverse complement strand
CGTCATGGCCGGGCTTGACCCGGCCATCCACGAGAACTTCGATGCACGTGGATGGCCGGCTCTTCGGCCGGCCATGACGACTGGCGCACGTCATCTTGATCCACTCCAACTAACCTCCGCGTCGCGCCGGGTGGGCGGGGGCGGCGCGCGGGACGGCCTGTGCAAAGCGAGGACTGTCTGACGTCAGCATGGCGATTGCCTCTTTTGCAATCGCCATGCTGGCGGAGTTCCGCAGCGAGCCGGGCCGCCCCGCGCGCTGCCCCCGTCCGCACGGCGCGACGTGGGCTCGGCCCGCCGCCTAAGGCGATCAAAGTTTCATGCCTCACGCCAAAGAGTTTGTCCGCGCGCGCGAGCGTCAACAGTGACAAAACCTCAAGCCCGCTTCGGTACCCGAACCTCAGACAACTTCGAGGTCAGCTCGAAATAAGTCCGCAACGCATCCCCACTCTCCTCGAGCGGATCGAGAAATAGTTTCCGCACCGCGGCCTTGTTCACCAGCCCACCCAGCATGGCGTAATAAAGTTTCTCCCCCAAGATGTAGCCCAGCGCATGCGTCACACCGTGGAAAAGGTCGGCGCCGGCGCCCTGGTAAAGTGTGGTCAGGCCGCGTGCCCGTTGTCCATGCTCGAGCCGTTTGTGTTGCAGCACCGCGCGGGCAATGGCCTGCTCCGTCTTGCGCCGCCCGCGTGCCAGCCGCGCGAAGTCTTCCTCGTGGGCACACTTCCGCCGTGGGTTGACAATTTTCGATCCGAAGAATGCGTACGCTTCCTCGAGCGCACGCGTGTAGAAACCGTCCACCAAGCCGCGCGGTTCGTCTTGGCCACCGCTAACCACGTGCCGCACGAAATGGGCGGCCTCTTCCGCGGCATGGTTGAGCGACAAGTTGGCCAGGTAGGCCGCGCGCGCCCGTGGGATGAAGTAGCTCTCGCGCGCCAAGATCTGCCGGCGAATCAGCGCCAGCTCGCGTGCGGAAAAGTCGCCGCGGGCCGCCAGCCCCTCTAGAAACGAGAGATCGCCGGCGGTGAAAACCTGCACCTCATCCAGCGCGTTCGCCAAATCCAAATCGAGATAACCGGCGACGAGCCGCGCCATCTCTTTGAAGTGTTTCGACGCGGCTTCCGCTTCCAGGCTCTCGTCGTCGAGATCGGCATCCACCCAATCGAGGTAGCTCTGCTGCGCCACGGTAGGCGGCGTGTTGACGAGGTTCAATTCTCCGGGGCGAATTTCCACTGCCTCCACTTCGTGCTCCAGGCCGCGGCGCGACAGGTCCCAATAGATGGGCTCCGCATTTTGATAAACGACGAGTGGACGCGCCGGAGGCAAGCCGCGCGCGGCCAGAACCCGCGCCACCGCGCGTGGAAGATGCGACGGCGCACAGTGAAGTTGCCCGATGAGAACAAGAATGGTCGCCGCGGAATTTTCGGCACGCGCAGCAGCGATTCGCTTCGCGGCGTAAATATCGCGCGAACCTAAATCGGCGCGGCTGCGATCGATGGCCACGATTCTGAGTTGATGCTCGCGCGCCAAATCGAAAATGGGTTTGAAGTTCGGCCACACATCGAAAATTTGATGACGGCGATAACCGATGCGCGAAAGAAAAGTCTCTTCGTCGATGCGCCCCGCGAGCCAGGCATCGAGGTGGCGTTGCGCTTTTCCCTGCACGAATTCCAGCGCGAGAACCAGCGGCCGTCCCTGCTCCACCAACCTGCGCGCCAACTTCATAAACGATCGCTGCGCCTGCTTGAGCGTGTGGTAGTCGCCGACGTAAGCGACGTCCGCTTCACCGAGCTGCCGCACCACCTCGTCGTACGGAATTACGCGCGCAAAGCTCCGAACGCGAGACAGGTACGTGGCCTCGTAGGCGCGAAGGCCCGCTCCAGCGCCGTGAACCGATTGCGCAAGCAACCGCCGCTGCCGCTGGTAGAGGCGCTGGTGCAGCGCAACGATTTCGTCGCGCGGGGTCACGTCTTACTTATTGGATATCGATCGTCTTACGGTGTCGGCTTCGGCGCGCCGGGAACGCCCGGGAGCGGATCGTCGATCATGTCGTTCGGCGACGGCATGCGCCGCAAATCCGTCTTGGAAATCCGCCAAGCCTGCTGAACGATCCAAGAGAGCGACCGATCCAGCCGCTGCGCTTCGCGCCCGATCTCGACCAGCATATCCTCTGGAAAATAAAGCGACTGCTTGCGCGCGTCGTTGGCGCTCATAGAGACTCCGAGTGAGAGCAGGAGCGAGTCAGGGGGAGGAGCCAGCCAGGCTTCGCCTGGTGGCGGTGGGGGACGGGTCCCCCACTCTGCGACTGCTTGCGGGCGTCGTTGGCGCTCATACTTTCGGGCCTCCGAGCACGTCGTTGACCGACGGAAATTTCTGAATCTCCGTGCGCGCAATCTTCCACGCCTGTTGGACGATCCAAGAGAGCGAACGGTCTTGCCGGTTGGCCTCGGCTTGGATTTCCAGGAGCATCTCCTCCGGAAAATAGAGGCTTTGCTTTCGTTTCTCGACTTCTCGCAAGGCGTTTCTCCTCTGGTGAATACTGAACAGAGCGACAACGACGTGTAGCTGCGCTTCGACCTTGCGTCAAGCATACTGGTGACCCATGCCAACGCCCAAAATTCTTCTTTTCCTCCCGCTGATCGCTTTCGGCGCCTGCACCTGCAGCACGACGGTCAAGCGCGCCAAGCCTTCGGTGGTGATTTCGCCGGACCGGTTGGACTTCGACATTGCGCCGGTTGGCGCGGTGACGCCGAACGCCACGCCCATCACGCTGCTCGCGCTCACGCAGGCCGATGTGACGCTTTCCGACGTGCATGTCGAAGGCGATGGCGCCGCGGCATTTACGGTGGAAAAGCCGGTGGCGCAGAGCGTTCCCGGCAACGGCACGGCGATGATTCAGGTGGATTTCGCACCGACGTCGACGGATGTTTTCGCGGCCGTGTTGGTGATCGCCACCGATGACGCCGATCATCCCACCACGCGAATCGCGCTCTCGGGAACCGGTGGGTTGCCGAAGGTCAGCGTGCTGCCCGACCATCTCTCGCTCTCCGCGCGCGCTTGTCCCGCCAACTCGAACATGCCGATTTGCGAAGCGCACGCGACGGTGGCCGTGGCCAACGCCGGCGCGGTGCGGCTGGATCTCTCGAAGATTGAGTTCGCGCCTGGCGCCGCAGGATTGTCGCTGCCCAACGCGCTCTCGCTCTCACCGTTGGAGAAGGGTGGATCGATTTCGGTCACCGTTTCTTACCGACCCACAGCGGCCGGCGACGCAACCGCGAAGTTGCGCATCGTCTCGAGCGATCCCGCAACGCCCGAGGTGTTCGTGCCGATCACGCTGCACGCCGATCCCGATCAGCCCCCGATCGCGTGCCTTGCCGTGACGCAGGTGACGCGGCGCAAGTACGTCTGCGCAGACACGGCGTGCTCGTCTTACAAAGTAATACAGGAGACGGTGGACCCCAAGGAATGGGGTGATCCGCATGCACCGCGTGTCCGCCCCGGCTCGACGGTGTCGCTCACCGCGGATGCCAATCTGCCAGGTTGCAGCGCCGATCCCGAGGGCGACGCGTTGGCTTACACCTGGACGCTCGGTGGCAGCGCCACGCCGTTGCCGCAAGAGAGTCGCGCGCAGTTGCAGAGTGATTCGCCGCCGTCGGGACGCCCCGCGGACGCTTACAAGAAAATCGAAATCGACGCCGCCGGCCATTTCGCGGTGGGCCTGCACGTGGCCGACAGCATCGGCCTAGGTGCGGACGATACACTCATTATCGATGCCATTCCGCGCGACGACATTGCCGTGGAACTGGCCTGGGGAAAAGATCCCACGACGGGCACCGAGCAAGACACGCTCGGCATCGATCTCGATCTGCATCTGCTCGCGCCGGGCGGCAAGCTCTGGTGCACGCTGGACTGCTTTTGGGACAATCCCAATCCGGCTTGGCCCGATGTGGCCGATCCGAATCAGCATCCGCGACTTTTGCGCGACGACACCGGAACCGCGGTCCGTTTGGAGAACACGGTCCTGACCACCGCGCAGGCCGGCGCCACCTACCAGGTGCTCGTCTATTACTTTACCGCCAACGGCGGCGCTTCGAGTGCGGTGCCTTCCGTCATCGTGCGCACCTGCCCGCCAACAGCCGACGGAAGCGCCTGCGTCCCCAGCGCGCCACTGACGTTCAACGCACCGTTTCCGCTCACCACCCCGCGGCAATATTGGCAGGCAGCAACGATTACCTGGCCATCAAAACTGGGCGATCAGCCAACCGTGACCGCTGGATCACAGACGTCGCAAACGGATCCCTTTCCTGGATTTCCGGGCGACGTGGCGAAATGTAACTAGGCTCCTGAGTCATTGATTTCTGCACTCATTCTTCCGGACGCCAAAGGCGGCCGCGGCGCGGAGTCGCGCCGAAGCCAGGAGGGGTCCCCGGCGA
>JAHFDP010000111.1 GCA_023248955.1 Deltaproteobacteria bacterium | reverse complement strand
ATCAATAGATCCTAAGAAAGTGTGAATCGGCTCTTTGAAATCATCACTTTGGAGGTGTCCAGGAATAAATCTTCCATCCTTCCATCACTCCCATCCTCCCTGTGAGTTTTTGCTTTTTTGTGTTTCCTACGGCGCCGCAAACACGATCGCAATCCACAGCCGCCCCGCGCCGTGCTTCACCGTCGTCGCGTAGTGCGTTCCAACGCCAACGCGCTTCCAGCGTGGATCCAAAAGATGCTCGGCCGACGCGGCGTCCGAAGGTGACGTGGCAACGATCGCGTCCGCGGCGGCGGTCGTTGCACCCGCGGCCAGCGCGGCTTCCCGCAGTGGCCGGCCCTCGCTGGAGAGCGCCGCGGGATCGTCGGCCAGCGCCATTGTAAGCGCCGCTTCACGGGCGAATTTGTCGAGCGCAGCATCGGCAGCGACTGGTCGGAGTCCATGCGCGGCGCGCGCGGCAGCGAGTGCCGCCCGAATCGCGGCGACGGGATCTTTCACCTGTCCCGCGGGCGCAGCGAGGATTTCGGTGAGCCACGTTCTCACTCCATCTTCCTGCGCGGCTAGGCCCAGCCTCGTTCCGCGCGGATCGAGCAGAATCGCGCGATGCGCCGGGCTCTGTTCGATGGCCGATTGCGCCGCCGCGGCGTTGGCACCCAAGCCCAAATTTTCGCCGGCCCAGATGCAGGCGTAACCCGCGCGGTCGAGGCGCGTTTCAAGATCGTCCGGCAGCGCATGCGCGAGCTCTCCCGCATTTCGCATGCGCCGAGATTGCGCCGCGGCAAGGGCATCCAACATCGGATCGCGCAGAAGCAGCGGAAGTCCGCGCCCCGCGCGGATCGCAGCGATTTGACGTTCCACCACCGAAGCGTCGCCCTCCGGAATTTTTTCATCGGGCGGTTCTTGCGATGCGGGTACTCCGGCGTAGATTTTGCGAAGACCGATCACCCGCGGACCGTGGTTTGTGCGCGCCAGCACTTCCAGTGTGGAGACGCCTCGGATCGGCGTTAGCGTCGATGAAAAACGAAAACCATTGACCGAAACGGGAAGTCGTTCGATGGTTCCGGAAGGCGTTTCGATCACGAGCTCCGGATCCGAGAGGTTGCTGCCCAGCGTGCCGCCGAGGCGCAGCGGCTTTCCTTCAACGACTTCACGCGCCAACGGCTCGAGTTGCGATTCACGTGAAACGATCACCAGCGCCACGATTGCGGCGCCCTCCGCGTCACGAACCGCCGCGCCAAAGGCCGCTGCGCGACAAGGCTTGGGAAACAGTCCCGCGAGCGCATCGGGCCATTGGGACGCCGGCGCGACTTTCGCGAAAAATCCCTCGGGCGCTGGATCCCAAGTGCGTTTCTGCACTTCGAATCGCAGCGCGCGCGCATCGGGTTTAGCGCGAAGGAGGGAGGCCTCCGCAAAGGTCGCGGCCGCAGCGGTGAGCGCGGGATCTTCGACGAGTTTCGGGCACTGTTCGATCGCGATTTGCGCGGCCGTCGCCGCCGCAAAAAGCGCCGCGATCAATTCCGGTGCCGCCGCGCCACACGCGCGCGCAGCATCGTTCGCTCGACCTGCTCGCGCAGATCCAGGTCGCGAATGGACGCTGTTTGCTGCGTCACGATCGCGCGATCCTCGGCGGTCGGCATGGCGGTGGTCGGCGGAATCGGCGGCTGGCCCGCGGCGACCGCGCCAACGGCAAAACGAATTTCGCGTACCTTGTTCTTGCCCAGCGTGCGGTTCAGTCGCAGGCGAATTTCGTCCGACAACATCGACAGCTCGGTCATCCACGCTGCCGAACGTACGTGCACGAAGAGCGTTCCGCCGCGTAGCCACTGCGGTGCGGCATTGCGTGCGATGCGTGGCCCCACCGACTGCGCCCAGAGCGGTCCCGCCGCCTGCTCGTCGAGCTTCGGCTTGAGATTCGACAGACGCAGTGCCTTGGCCAGCACTTCGGCAATCGTCTTGACGCTTCGGCGTTCCACATTTGTAAACTTACCAAAAGAATCAGTTGCGCGAAGTTTTTCGTCTACTATCGCTGTCCACTTCCGAGGACTTCATGACACTCACGTTGGCCATTCTCCTTGCGCAGTCGCTGGCGGGCACGGTTCATTTCGAGGTTGGCGCGGTAGAGGTTCAGTCAGGCGGCAAGCGACACGCGGCCCCCGTGGGGACGGAGCTGCACGAAGGCGATGTGCTCACCACCGGTGTCGACGCTCGCGCCGAGATTGCGCTCGTGACGGGCTCCGTTTTGCGCATCGGTCCGTCAGCGCGCGTCGGGTTGTCCAGGGCCGAGCTGCTCAAGGCTGGTCAGAAAAATCATTTTAGCGCGCGCCTCTTTTTCGGAAGTTTGTGGGCGCGGGTGGCGGCGCTCGCGGCAGGCGATTCCTTTGAAGTCGAGATGCAAAACGCCGTGGCTGGCGTGCGTGGCACCGAGTTCGTTTGCGACGCCGACACCGAAGGCAACGGCGACGTGCAGGTGGTCCATGGAACCGTGGAGATGCGCGATTCGCACGGTGACTCGTGGCACTTTTCAGCAGGCGCGGGAGAGGGCGTCAACGTCAAAAAGAATGGCGGTTCGGATGGTGTTCGACACGTCGGCGCGGCAGTCGACCAGCATCCGATGGTGAAATGGTCCAAGGATCGCGACCAACACAAGAACGCCGTCAAGGACGCCGACTACAAGGCAGGCAACGAGTTGAACCAGGCGCGCGATGATCTCGACGCCATTCGCGATGCGCAGAGCCAGGTCCAGAAAATGGTCGACCAGGCGCGCGGCGACAAGGACATGGTGCGGCTCAATTGCGTGAACGCCAAACTGACGCTGATCGCGGCGTCGTTGAAGTTGGCGGAAGGTTACGAACGCGACTTGCGAGACGCCGTCTCGCAGAGCGACGGGAAGCGCGTGTCGCAGCTTGCCGCGAAGATTAGCCTCGCGCGCCAGAAGGCGTCGACCATGCAGAACCAGGCCGATCAGTGCGTGGGCCAGCTCGGTGGCAAAGACAAGGACAAGGGTACCGATGTCCACGTGGAAACGGCGAAGGATTTGACCACGGGAGATCCCACCAACACTCCCGCGTCGACCACGCTCACCACACGGCCACCGCCCGCGAGCGGCACCGAGTAACGGCGCTCGCGCCGGTGACGCTGTTAACGCTGTTGGTCGCGCAGGCGGAGAGCACCGTTCACTTTGTCTCGAGTACGATTAATCAGCGTCGACCAGAACCGCAGCAGACGATCCGTCGCCGAGCCACGTCAAATCGGGATCGAAGAATTCATCCGCGAACCAAGAGAACAGCGGCGATCCGTCCACGTCGACCTGGTCGGCTTCGAACTGAACGCGGTAGCCGTAAAGCGCGCCCTTGCGTGTGTAGGCGCGAACGGTGGGCGGCGCATTAAGCCCGCTGCCGGCCCAGTTCGCGACCAGCGCATTCACCTGATCGAGCGCGTCCGTTCCCTGGGCGGACAAGCTCTTCCACGCGACCGCGCCATCCTGAAAGTAGTCCGCCAGGGTCAGCACATAGAGTGCGAAGGGGCGGTCCGATTCCGCGACCTGCGCGAGAAACGTTGTCGGATCTCCAATGATCGCCTCGACGCCTGCCGTGATTTGCCCATCCTGCTTAGCGGTGATCTGCGGCGGAGCATCACGCCGCGCTGTCCGCGCTGCCATCAGAAGCTTCTGCGCATCGGAGAATTGCGTTTGCGGATCGCTGTCCGCCGTCAGCTGGTCCAAGCAGTCGGAGACGTCGCGGTCGCTCCAATGCGCACCCGTTTTGTAATGCCTTCCCAGGTGGCGACCCGCCAGCGTCGTCATTTCCGCGGAAGGTGTCGGGGTTAGATCGAGCGCGGCCTCGGAAGGGCGGGGACGATCACTCGGCCCAACCAGTCGCAAGGTGAGGTCCCCCGACTCGGCCGAAGCGCTGGTCACCGACAAGACGTACTTGGCGGTCGACGGCAGCGTCAGCTCAACAATCGCGTGGCCAGGTTCTTCCTCGTGAGACGTTCCCCTCGTCGCACCGTGCCGGCCGCGCCTAAGTGTCAAGACCGGGTGCGAAATACGCGGGCTGCCATCCGGGCTCCAGGCATCAATCAAGATGCGGTCGCCCTTGTGTCCATCGAATCCGAGCAGTGCTTCTGTCCGAGTTGCCGAAAGTTTTTCGTGCACCGATGAGAGGTAATCCCAAGATTTTATCGCCGGAGCGGTGTGCAGATCCTGAACGGAAGCCGAGAAGGCCACGGAATTGGAACCAGCCGGATTGCAAGAGGCAAGGGCCACAAAAATGCAAGCAAGTTGTGCAGGGACGGTTCGCATGGTCAGTCGCCGAGTAGCAGAACCTGTGCCATCCAGTCCACGGGAGATAAGCGGGCTCATCGGCAATCGATTGCGACCACGTTGTGAACGTTGCGTTCATACAGTGAACTGCTGTGAAATGAGCGCTGAACTCAAGAGTTGTCGATTAATTGCCATCGACAACTCTTGCCGTTGAAAGGCCGGGCCGCCGCCCGCCCCTCTGCGCCGAGTGAATCGGCGCATGTGCGGCGATGCATACTGGAAGCGCCGCCGGCCCGT
>JAHFDP010000110.1 GCA_023248955.1 Deltaproteobacteria bacterium | reverse complement strand
ACCAGATAAAGCCGGTTGTTCGTCTCCGAGCGGCCGCGCTGTTTCTTCAATTCGGCTTCGAGCGCCAGGCGTTTGGTGCGCTCCTCGGAAAGCGTTCGTTCCGCGCGGTCGGCGCGGGCGCGATCGGCTTCCACCAGATCGGCCGGACGTTCCGAAGGTTCGACGACCGGCGCTACCCTCGGAACGGCGACGGGCCGCGCGCTCTCACGCCGCGCCGCGAGCTCTTTGCCGAGCTTGGTGTTCTCGGCGCGTGCAGCCGATGTCTGCTCTTGCGCATGGCGCAACTCGGCGGAGGCGTGCGCCAAGTCCGCCCGCAGTCCCTCCAATTCCGCCGCTGTCTTGCCGCGGTTTTTCCCCTCGGTCATCTCGAAGGCGCGCTGCTTGGCACCCCGCAATTTTTCCTTCAGGTCGGCGATTTCGGCGCGGCGTTCGCGCAGCTCTTCGGCGCGCGCGGCGCTCTCGGTCTTGAGTGCAGTGGTGGTGCGCGCGTGCTCCTCGACACTGGCCTGGAGCGTAGCGAGCTCACGTTGCAGACGAACCGATTGCAGTGCGAAGTAGGTGCACGCCGCGGCAGCGAGCACAGCGAGGAGAATGACGATGGGCATGGGCGGGGCCTATAGCAGATTTTTCATTCTGTGCCAGAGAACGGCGAGCGCGATCATCCAGATTTCAGCAGAGCCAGCGCTGGCGCATCCGGACGAGGGCTTGCCACAAGCATCGATGCGGCGCGAGACGGCCGTGTCAGGGCTGGAGGCGAACGAGAGAGTCTCGTCTTGAGCGCCAGCAGCGACGCGGCCGCGTAAACGGGTGACGAAGCGGGTGTCCGAAAAAAGGCGAGCGCCGTCGGGGCCCAAATCGAGTCCCGACAGATCGGCGGGTCCCAAGAGAGCGGCGCTTTCAACGATCAGGCCTTTGCCCGGTTCCAGTGTTGTCGCCACGATCTGCTCGTAGTTGGAAGCATTGCCCGAGACTTTGACCTGTTCGAGTGGGAGCGTTGCGGTTGGCGTCGCGGTGGTGGCCCGGTGATCGGCAATGGCGGTGACAAAGAGATCGACCGTCGTATTCGCCGCGGACAAGAGGGACAGCGCCAACCGCGCACTCGTCGCGGAAAGCGTGGCATGAACCACGGGGGTTTCGTCCGACCCGCTCGCCGCCGCCACCACCAGGAACGCACTGTCCTTGGGAAGCAACGTCTCTAAGTTCGTCGTGGCCAAGCCAAGATCGTGCAACTGATGCGCCGCTTCTTCGGCGTTCTTGGCCAGCGCGACCGAGCTTCGATTTGCTGCGGACCAACCGGCGCCGCCGCCTTCTTCGGTGATTCGCGTCGGCGCAAGTTGGGTGCATCCGGCGGGTTGCGCGCAGCCGACAACGACAGGCGCGGTGGCCGCCGAGAGGCCTTCGAGAAGGCGCGCGTCGCCGGCCGAGGGTGCGCTGGCCTGAGCGTCGACGGGCCACAAGACGGCCCACGTCGTGGGTTGCGCTGAGGAGAGACGGATTTGGACAAAGACTTCGGTGGAGGCGGAATGGGCCGCAACAACAACGCGCGCTGCGCGAACGGGAAGGGCACCGGAGGGTCCCCAGGCGACTTGCGCATGCGCCTCGGGCGTCAGAAAGGAAAGGCCGGCGACGGCGATAGCCACAGCGACGTTCACGGAGAGGCCGGCGTTTGGAAAAAGTTTTTGAGCCGGCGCACGCACGTTTCTGAGTATGGCATGGTGTCGGCTGTGTCGCGTCTGGCCGTCATTATTCCCGCTCGTTTCGCCTCCGTGCGTCTCCCCGCAAAGGCGCTGGCCGATATTCATGGTGCGCCGATGGTGGTTCGCGTGCTGGAGCGTGTGCGCAACGCGTCCGGTGTTGATGCGATTGCGGTGGCCACCGACGACGCGCGCGTCAAGGATGCCGTCGAGCGCGCGGGCGGACGGGCTGTGATGACTTCGGCTGCCTGCGCGAATGGGACGACGCGCGTTGCCGAGGTCGCGCGAAGCGTGCCCGCTGATTTTTATGTTAACGTTCAAGGAGACGAACCGCTTCTTGCGCCGGGCGCGATCGAACGGGTAGCGGCGCTCTTGCGCGCTGGTGCGCCGATGGCCACATTGGCTCGTCCCGCCTCTCTCGAGGAGCTTGGGCGGGCGAGCGTGGTGAAGGTTGTGCTCGGGGCTGGTGGACGCGCGCTCTACTTTTCACGCGCGACGATTCCGCATTCGCGTGATCCGCACGTGGTGGCGCCGCTCGCGCATGTTGGGATTTACGGTTTCGCCTCCGCGACGTTGCATGCTTTCGCCGCGCTTCCGGAAACGGATTTGGAGCGCGCCGAGGGGCTCGAGCAGCTTCGGGCGATTTTCCATGGGATCCCATGCATCGTTGGCGTGGGCGACTACGGATCGCCAGCCGTCGATACGCAAGAAGATCTCGATCGCGTCCGCGCGTTGGTCCAGCCGCTGTCGGATTCCAGAACCTAGAGCGGCCCGCTTGCGAGCGCTAAAGTATGGCAGTATGGTATCGGTATGGTGAAGAAGACTTTTACCTTCGATGAGGCGACCGAAGGCCAACTTAGGCTTGCAGCGAAACGCACCGCTAAGTCGCAGAGCTACGTCGTTCGCGAAGCGATTCGGGACTATGCGGCGACCCTAGGTAAGCTTTCCGAGCGAGAGCGCCTGCGAATGCTGGACGCCTTTGACAGGCTGTCAGCACAGGTTCCTTACCGATCGCGCAAAGAAGTAGACGCGGAGATCCGCTCGATTCGAGCCGCTCGTCGTACCGGTGGGCGGCGGCATCCGGTCGAATGATTCATCTCGACACCTCGATGCTCATCGATGGTCTGACCGGACCTCAGAACGCTCGAGCGGCCTTGCGTGGCGCCCTCGAGCGCGGGCACATCCTACTCGTCAGTACGCCAGCGCTCTACGAGTGGCTGCGAGGGGCGCGGAGTGCCAAAGAACTGGAGTTGCAGGAGACAATTCTTCCGCTAGCGAGCGTGGTTTCTTTCGGTCCCACCGAAGCCGCCATCGCCGCGGACCTTTACCGCAAAGTCCGTCGTCCGCGCGGTCGCGAAATGGATCTGGCCATCGCCGCCTGCGCGCTCTCACACGATGCCGCGCTCTGGACGAAAGACCGCGCCGACTTTTCCGACGTCCCCGGCCTCGATCTGATTTGAAATTTTTGGGCGATAGCCACTCAGTGGTAAGCTGATGCTGTTTCGCCGTCAGGAGTGAACGTCACCTAACTAGGAATCAATCGCCAGCCTGTCGGACCTCAACCCCCGGAGGTCTCTATGGTTCGTGAATCGATGGTCGTTCTTGCTGCCGTTCTTGCTGCGCAAATTGGATGCGGTAAAGCGGTATCCAACGCAGGCTCGAACAAGGCACACGAGAGCGCTGGCACCGAAGGCTTCTTCTGCGCGGGCGATGGCAACAACGACACCACGGATGACAGCGGCTCCTGTAAGAGTCAGGGACAGTGTCAAAGCGATCCGACCGCCGGAAAATTTCGTTGCGTCTACCCGAGCGGCCCAAATGCTCCGAGCGGCGAAGCGACAATAGCTATGCTGCATCTGGTTGGCGTTTGGAAATATGCGTGTAAGCACACCGGCGAGCCTGATCCGCAAACCTTTCAGCGTGCATTGAAGTGGACGATGACGAGCGGTGGCGGGGCACTTTCCTGGGCGGGCGATTTCACGTTAACGCAGGTCGGAACGGTGACGGATGGCGACATTGCAAGCATTACGTTCGACGATGGCAACACGTCGATCCAGGCCGACGAGACGCAAGGGAACCCGATGCCAATCGTTTCCGGTAGCGCCCGCGGTGATTTTGCCAACGTGGACAGCGTCGAGCTGGCCAACCTTAAAGACGATCAGGAACTCTCGACTGCTTGCGAAGAGGGTGACACGCTCACCGATGGTCGCAAGGCGGATCTCTATTTTTACGCGCCCTAACATGGGTGCACGTCACTAAGAAGAAACTCGAACCCGTTTCCGGCGTCGGGGACCGCCGAAGGCCGGTGAAAACTAAACCTGAAAACCTCAGTTGACCGCCAAATGGAGTACCGGTCGTAGCTCGAAAGCGCGTGGTCGATAGCGGGGTCGCCAACGTTTTTTCGGTAGTTTTTCGAGTGAAGATCTGAACTGCGCCACAGTTGGACTTGCAGTAATTTGCGCGAGCAATTCCTGGAATCGCGAGGACGGCGGTACGGCCGGCAGCGCTCGGCGGCGTCATTCGCGCGACGATGGCGTAGGGCAGTTCGCGCGTCTCGAGATCGTCGAGAAACTCCGAGACAAAAAACCCCGAGTCAGCGCGGACTGCGTAGAGCCGATATGCTTCGGGCAGGCGCGCAAGCGCTTCCGCGAGAAATGCGCCGACGCCGCGCGCACTGCCCGTGTTGCCGCTGCGCAGCTACGCGTGCAACAAAACCTTCGACTCGGCCAACATGGCCAAGAGTGGATGGTGCGACGGCCGACCGTGCTTTTTCGGATTGTGGCCTTTGAGGCTGCCTTCTTGCTCGCCGTACCGCTCGAACACCGTCGAGTCGAGATCCAGCACGGACCCAAGCGGCCCCGCCTACACGGCGCCAACGCGATCATCGCGCTGCGCTGCGCGAAGCTCAGTGGACGGCTGGAGGATTTCTGGGAGCGCCGATCCGCAGAGCGATCGCTGGCCGCCTGAGCGCATCAGAGACGGAGCGGCGCCAGAAAAGCCGGCGCCGCTCCCGGT
>JAHFDP010000074.1 GCA_023248955.1 Deltaproteobacteria bacterium | reverse complement strand
TGCTTAGGCGATCGGGCCTTAGCCCAACTCCCCGCGCAGGTGCGCGAGAATCGCTAGCGCGGCTAGCGCTACCGTCTCCGTGCGCAAGATCCTTGGTCCGAGCGTCACGGGAACGAACTTGACATTTTGCGTAGCCGACAATTCCTCAAGTGAAAGTCCGCCTTCCGGTCCGACCAGCAGCGTGAAGCGCGCGGCACTCGCAAATGCAGAGAGTGGCAGTGTGGCGCGTGGATCAAACACCAGCCGCGCTTCGTTCTCGCGCGGCGATCGTGTCATCGCTTCGGTCAAAGACATTGGCGCTTCGATCTCGGGCACATCTGCACGTTCACACTGCCGCGCGGCTTCCTGCGCCACGCGCCGCCAGCGGGCCACGCGCGTTTCTCCGCGCACCGCATCGAGCCGCACCACGCTTCGCTCGCAGGCCACAGGCACGATGCGCGAGACGCCAAGCTCGGTCGCCTTTTGCAAAATGAGATCGAACTTTTCGCCGCGTGGAAGGCCTTGCCACAGGGTGACTTCGAGCGACGATCGCGCTAAGCCGCGCCCCGACTGGTCCGGTTCGATTTTGATCGTGCCGTCTTCCAGGATGCGTCCCGAAAAAAGTCCGCCGGTGCCATCGAAAATGTCGAGCGTAGCGCCCGCGGAGAGTCGGAGCACGTTGCGCAGGTAGTGCTGCGTTTGCGCGTCGAGATCGCGACGACCTGGCGCCGCGTGCGGAAGATAGAGGCGACGCGTGGTCACGCGCGATGCAGGTGCAAGAGTCCCCACGCTCCGTCGAGCACGCGCGTTTGCGGCGAGAGCCCTTCGTGAACGTAGGCGGCCTCGACTTCGGTGAGCTGTTCTTCGAGGAGGCCCGACAAAAGAAGGTCGCCACCTGCGGCCACCTTGGGCGCTAGCGACGGTGCCATCGCGATGAGCGTGCCAGCCAAGATGTTGGCGATGACCAGATCGTACGTGCCGGTGATTTCCTCGAGCGTCGACGTGCTTGCGCTCAGCGAAATTTTATTGTGCGCGGCATTCTCCACGGCGACCCTCACCGCGGTCGGGTCGTTGTCAGTGGCGACGACGGAAGCCGCGCCCAGCTTGGTCGCGGCGATGGCGAGAATGCCGCTGCCGGTTCCCACGTCGAGCACGCGCGCGCCAGTACGCCTAGCGAGGATGGCGTCGATGCTGCGCAGACACAGCGCGGTCGATTCGTGGGTTCCGGTGCCGAAGGCGAGGCCGGGATCGATCACCACAACCTGCGCTCCGGGCGCCACGGTTGGCACGTCCCAAGACGGCGCGACCCAGAGTCGCTCGGAAAATTTCACGGGATGAAAATGCTGCCGCCAATCGGTGGCCCATGGTTTCACCGGCACGGCCGCGAGTTGTGCTTCCGCGCCGCGCAGGCCGAGCCAATCCAACGCGCGTCGCGCGTCGGCGGCGGTGTCGAAGTAACCGGTCAGCCGCGTGTGGCCCGGCGATGGTCGCGCCGCGCTCGGCATCGGCTGGATTTCATCATCAACGACTTCAACGCCGGTCGCGCCGGCCTCCCACATAAGTTGCGCGCACACCTCGGCGATTTCACTTTTTACTTCGGTGGTGGTTGTGTGCGGCGTTGCTTCGATCATGGGGTCACCAGGGCCAAGACTTCGTGGTTCGAAACGAGAATCGTTTGCGCGATATTCAAAATATCCACTGCGGTGACCGCGCCGACGTGTTCGGCGTAGTGCGTGCTGGCGTCGTAGCCCAGGCCATAGCAGTCGTCGAGCGCCGCCACGCCCGCGCGCGCGGAGACTTTCTGGAGGCCAATCGCCTGCGCACCGATGAGGTGCAGCCGCGCGCGGTCGAGCTCCGCTGGGGTGATGGTGGTGTCGGTGAGCGCCGCGAGCTGATTGCGAATACCGGCCAGCGCTTCGGGAACTTTCGACGGCGCCGTTCCCATGTAGACCGCGAAGTAGCCGGGATCGATTCCTTCGACGGAAAAACTGGAGACGGAGTAGGCCAAACTTTGGCGATCGCGCAGTTGCACGAAGAGGCGGCCGCCTTGTCCGCCGAGTGCCGCCGAGAGCACCTCCAAAGCGAAGCGGCGCGGATCGGCCAGCGATAGACCGCGGTAGCCAAGCACCAGATGCGCTTGTTCGCGTTGCAGATGTTGCACGGATTCTCGCGGCGCGGTTTGCGCTGGTTCGGCCGCAACATTCAGCGGAGAAACGCGCTGCGAATGCGTTCCGAAGCGAGCCGCTGCAAAGGTGCGCGCTTGATCGATTTCGATATCGCCAACGATGGAAAGCGTGAGCGCGCTGGCGGGATAACGTTTCGATAAGAGCTGGCGCAGACTTTCGTCGGAGATGCGCGCCAGAGAATCAACGGTGCCCAGCGCGTCCAAGCGGTTGGGATGCGCGGTGAACATAGTGCGCGCAAAAAGATCGAACGCCACGCCAGCGGGATTGTCGTCCTTGCTGCGAATCTCTTCGAGCTGCAAGTGTCGCTCGCGCTCGAGCTCGGCAGCCGGGAGCGCCGGCTCGAGCAGAAAATCGGCGAAGAGTCCGAAGCCTTCCTCGGTGTGGCGCGACAAAAATTCAGCGCGCATACCGAAGGAGTTCCGCCCGGACTGGCCAGAAAAACTTCCCGCCATGTTGTCCATGGCGCGCGCGGCCGCGTCGGCGGAGAGCGTGCGCGTGCCGCGAATCAGCGTTCGCGCCAAGAGCTCGTGCGCGCCGTTGTTCGCGTCGCTCTCCGCGCGTAGTCCGCCTTGCCACGCGGCGCGCAGTGCGACGAGCGGCACCGCGCGATCTTGTTTGACGAGCAGCGTGGCGCCGCCGGGGAGCGTTTCGCGGTGCCATGGTGAAGTGTCGGCGCGACCGATCACATTCACGCGCGGGAGCGTTGGGCGCGTGGAGGGCGTCGATTGCGATCGCGGAATTTCGCGCGCGCGCTGCTCCGCTTCCGCTGCAACGGTGAGCAGTTCCGCTTCGCTGGTGACTTCCGCATCGTTTGGAAGAAGCAGCACCGCCGACAATCCGTTGGCGAGAAAAGTCTGCTCGGCCACGCGGCGCAAGTCGGCCGGCGTCGCGCGCGCGATGCGATCGTAATAGAGCTCTTCGAACGCTTCGCCGCCTGCAACCTGCTCGTAAAATCCAAGCTGCCGCGCCTGGCCTTGCACGGTTTCGCGCTGGTAAACGGCGTCGGATTCGATGAGCCGTTTCGCAACCGCTAGCTCGTCGCCGCTGACTTCCTCGTTGCGCAGTCGATAAATTTGCGCGAGCAGCTCCGCCATTGCCGCGCGCCATTTCGCCGGCGGAAGCGATGCCGAGGCGATCATCAAGCCGGGATCGCGCGGCGTGTAGGACATGGCATGAACATCGTTCACCAGCGCCAGCTCGCGCCGCATCACGAGGTTGAGCCGCGAGCTCTCGCCCTGACCGAGCAATACAGTGAGTAGATCGAGCGCGGCGACGTCCTTGTCGAGCAACGCGGGACCATGCCACGCGAGCGACAGATGCGCTTCGCGAACATCGCCGGTGCGAATGCAGGCGCGCGGCGCAAGTTGTGGCGGCTCCGCGATTCGCGTCGGGGGATTGCTGGTCGTCGAGCGCGGAAGTTGACCAAGCGGCGAACGCGCGGCTGCTGCAAAGGCAGCTTCCGGCGAAATGTCGCCAACGATGGCGAGGATCATCTGCTCGGGCCGGTAGTGGCGCCGATAGAACGCCAAGATACCGTCGCGCGTAAATGCGCGCACAGACGTTTCGCTCCCAAGAACGGGCCGCTGGTACGGATGCCGCTCGAATGCGAGCGAAAAAAGATCGCGACTCACGCGGCGCGATGGCGAATCTTCGGCGCGTCGAATCTCCTCGACGACAACTTCGATTTCGCGCTTGAGCTCGTCGGCGTCGAAGACCGCATCGGTCACCGCGTCGCCAAGAATGTCGAGTCCCGTTTCGAAAAACCGAGACGCAAGCACGAGGTGGTAGACGGTCTGATCGAAGCTGGTCCAGGCGTTGATGTCGCCGCCGGCGGCCTCGACAGCGCGCGCGATTTCGCCCGGCCCGCGCCGCGTGGTGCCTTTGAAGAGCATGTGCTCGTGAAGGTGCGCCAGGCCCAGCTCCGATTCGGTTTCGTCGGCGCTACCGACGGCAACCCAGGCTTGGAGTGCAACGACGGGCGCGGCGCGGTTCTCCCGCACGAGGACGGTGAGACCGTTGGGGAGAATTTGGCGCATGTGGGGTGCAGGGAAGGTGGATCGACCCTCTGTGGGAGTCAAGGAGCGTCAGCTGCGGCGACTGTAGTGTTATAAAGAAGATTCATTGCAGACCACTTCTCCTGAAAGGATCAGAAAATGCACGCACGCACGCACGCACGCACGCACGCACTTCGTTCGTAGCTTGCTCTTCCTGGTGGCGTTGACGGGATGTCCGCGTGGCGGTGGAAGCGGTGGGGGGTTGACCGTGGATCAATTTGCCGCCGGAATGACGACGGCACGGTGTCAGGCCCTCGTTCAATGCCGAACCCATGGAACGGCGGCTGGATATCTCCTGCAACGATGTGTTCAGGGTGAACGTGGTTTTGAGGTCGACGCTAACGACATTAAGAAGGCCGTTGCTGCGGGTCGCCTAAAATACGACGGAACAAAGGCGCAGGGCTGTCTGGATGCGACCAATGCGGGTTTCTGCTCGTCGTTAGACTCGTTAGATCCCGCAGCTTGCTCGGCGGTATTGGTGGGAACCGTCAAAGCGGGCGGAACTTGCAGTTCTGTTGAGCCAGAGTGCGAGAAAGGAACTACCTGCATCCCAGACGGCTCCTCCCGGTGCGCGGGGATCTGCGTGGCCGATGCCGCGGAAGGTAGGAGTTGTGAACAAGCAGATTGCGCGGAAGGCTTCTTCTGCGATGATGCGAGCACCCCCAGAATATGTGTCAAACGGGGCGATGTTGGGGCTGCCTGCCCATCCCCCGGTCAGTGCAAGGAGGGCCTTTCGTGTGTCTCGCAAAAGTGCGCGGCTCCCGGTCAGGCAGGTGCTTCATGCGACAGGTACTTTGCCACCTCCACATGCGCCAAGGGCTTTTACTGTCTTGCTCAGCAACTGGACGCGACGACTGGGGCATGGCCTGGGACATGTAAGGCTCAAATCGCAGCGGGAAGCGAATGCGGAGAGGGCAGTGAGTGCGTCTCAGGACTCGTTTGCCGGGGAGCGTTTCTTGGGCCAGGGAACACCGTCACCGCGGGCTCCTGTACGGATCCAGTCGACGAAGGCGGAAGTTGCGTGAACAATAAATCCGGCACGTTTACCATCACCGGGTGCAGGTACGGTTTGATCTGCCAGAGTGGAAAGTGCACCAGGCCGCCCACCACCGGACCCTGTTCGGATGATTTCTTTTTTACGTGCGACTCGGCCTATTGCGATAAAAATAGCAATACGTGCAAACCGCGGAAGGCCGATGGAGCATCCTGTGTGTCGGACGATGAGTGCATCAACATTTGCGCCGATGTCGCTGGAGTAATGACCTGCACGACAGTGAAGACGCTGCCTTGTCACGAACCGTAGCAGTAACAGATCACGTTTCGACCCGGGCGGCCACCAAGCAGCGCCCGGTTTTTCCCGCTCTTTTCGCTCTCCCAATGTGGCGGAGGAGGCAGGATTCGAACCTGCGAGGGCTATGAACCCTAGCGGTTTTCAAGACCGCCGCCTTAGGCCGCTCGGCCACTCCTCCATCATGTACCCCCCTCCGCCCCCCTGGATAGGGGGGGACTGGGGCGCTGCCCCACGGCGCTCGTCGGCAGAGCCGACCTTCGCGCCTGCCCCGCTTCTGGCGTCGGGATCGGAAAGCGAAAATTAGATTCTCAGATTTTGACGATGCGTTCCACTCCACCCATGTAGCGCCGCAGTGGCTCCGGCACAACGACTGTCCCGTCGGGTTGCTGGAAATTTTCTAGGATCGCGACGACCGTTCGCCCCACCGCGACGCCGCTTCCATTGAGTGTATGCACAAAGCGCGGCTTTTCCGTCGGCGCTGCACGGAACCGAATCGACGCGCGGCGTGCTTGGAAATCTTCGCAGTTCGAGCAGCTCGAAATTTCACGAAACGCATTCTGTCCCGGCAACCACACCTCGATGTCGAACGTCTTCGCCGCGGAAAATCCCATGTCGCCCGTGCAGAGCGCCATCACGCGGTGATGCAGTCCCAAACGGCGCAGCGGTTCGCGTGCGGCGTCCACCATCGCATCGAGCGAGGCGTAACTTTCTTCGGGCGTCGAGAAGTGCACCAGCTCCACTTTTTCGAATTGGTGTTGGCGAATCAGACCTTTGACGTCCTTGCCGTAGCTGCCAGCCTCCGCGCGAAAGCAGGGCGAGAAGGCACAGTATTTGAGCGGCAGCGTGCCCGGCTCGAGAATCTCTTCTCGGTGCATGTTGGTGACCGGAACTTCCGCGGTCGGAATCAAGAACAACTCTTGCTCGCCGGCGGTTTTGAACGCGTCCAGCTCGAACTTCGGCAGCTGGCCGGTGCCTGTCATCGCTTGGCGCGAGACGAGAAACGGCGGCAGAATTTCGAGGTAGCCGCGCTCAAGATGGCAGTCCAGAAAAAAGTTGATCAGCGCGCGTTCGAGACGTGCGAGACCGCCTTTGTAAAACGCGAATCGACTTCCTGAAACGCGCGCGGCCCGCTCGAAATCGAGCACGCCCAACGATTCGCCAATCGCCCAATGCTCGCGCGGTTGGAAAGAAAACGTTGGCGCTTTTCCCCAACGATCGACTTCGACATTCTGATCGCCGCTGGTTCCGTCGGGGACGGAAGCGTGCGGCAGGTTCGGAACCACGAGCAAGAGCCGTTCGATCTCCGCTTCAATTTCCTTGAGCCGCTCGTCGCCTTGCTTTGCTTTTTGCGAGACGATTCGAAGTTGTGCTTGCAATGTTTCGCGCTCGGCTGGCGCGGCTTTACGCATCGCATCGCTCGATTGGCGTTGCGTGAAGCGTGCGTCTTCGGTTTCGCGAATCAGCTTTTTTCGCTCGGTGGCTAGCGTGGCGATGCCGTCGAGCGACTTGGCCGCCTCCGAACCGCGCCGCGCCAGTTGGCTGCGAACGCTGTCGAGATCCTGCACCGTATTTTTCAGATCGAGCATCTGCGTAGGATTGTTCCGCGGGTGCCAAGCGTCAAGCGGTGGCGTCGGCGCGTAGTGCGTCGATCGCTTTTTTGTAGTCGCGGCCGGGCGTGTCAAAAATCGCTGAACCCGCCACCAGCACGGTTGCCCCGGCGGCAACGACTTGCGCGGCGGTGCCGACTTTGATGCCGCCGTCGACTTCGATGTCCACCGAAAGTCCGCGCCGCGCGATCGCTTCGCGCAGGTGGCGCACTTTCGGCAAACAGGATTCGATGAAGCGCTGCCCGCCAAATCCGGGGTTGACGGTCATGACGAGAACCATCGTGACGTCGCTGAGGACGACCTCGAGCACGTCCGCGGAAGTCGCGGGGTTGAGCGCCACCGCAGGCGCAGCGCCCGCGGCGCGAATGTGTTGCAGCGTGCGGTGAAGATGCGGACAAGCTTCGGCGTGAACGGAAATGATCGATGCACCGGCTCGCGCGAAGGCATCGATGGAATCGTCGGGATGCTCGATCATGAGGTGCACATCGAGCGGTGTCGTCGGTGCGGCGCGGTGAATCGCTTCCACAACCATTGGCCCGATGGTGAGATTCGGAACGAAGTGGCCGTCCATCACGTCGACATGGAGCAGATCCGCGCCGGCCGCTACGGCTGCGCGCGCTTCGTCCGCGAGACGACCGAAGTCGCAAGAGAGAAGGCTGGGCGCGATTCGCACGGGCATGCAAGCAAAGCTAACTCACTCGGCGAGTTGCTGCACGTGCGCGGGATCGACGCGCCACACGCGGTGATTGTCGGAGGCGATGGCGCAGAGCACAAAAGTGTTCACTTCGATTCGCGGCGTGCAGGAAGGTGGCAGCACAGGTGCGTCGCCGCCCGCGTAGTCGACCGGCGGTAGCGGCAATCCGTTTCCGAAAAAAACCCAGAGCCGCGCGCGGGATTGGCGAAGGCCGAGTGCACGCGGCGCGGTCGGATAAGCGCCGGTGCGCGAGCGCGTGAGCTCCATGCGGCTTTGCACGAATTCCAGCGCCTTCTCGGGCGTCCACGGTGCGGCCCGTACGCGCGAGAGTAGAATAAGGCCCACCACAATCAAAACGATCGCGGCGGCGAAGACGATGGTTGTAATACGTCGCCGATCGGTTGTCATACCGACCTTCGTAAACGCGCGGCGAAGAAACCGTCCGTGCCGTGGCGATGCGGCAGCGTCACGAGATGTCCCCGTGCATCGACGCAGTCGGCCCACGCTTTGTCGGCGACGTTTGGCGGATCACGCTTGAATTGCGGCGCCCGCTCGAGAAACGAATCGATTTGGCGTTCGCACTCCTCTGCCGAAAGCGTGCACACCGCATAAACGAGATGACCGCCGGGCCGCACATAGCGTTGCGCGCGATCGAGCAGCGCGGCTTGCAGCGTCACTAGCGAAGCGAAGTCGTTCGGCTGCCGACGTGTTTTCAATTCCGGATGGCGTCGCAACGTTCCGAGTCCGGAGCAGGGCGCGTCGAGCAGCACGAGATCGAACGAGGCTTCGTCCGCGAAGGGCAACGGCAAAGTGGCATCGGCTGCGTGTGCGTCGATGGGAAGGCTCATTCGCTTTGCGGCGGCACGGACTTCGTCGAGTTTGCGCTCGCTCAGATCGACCGCGATCACGCGCGCCTCCGGACCCGCCAGCTCGGCCAGATGGCAGGTTTTCCCACCGGGCGCCGCGCACAAATCGAGAATTCGCCCGCCACGTGGTGGATCCGCGTAGAGCGAAACGATCTGCGCGCCCTCGTCTTGCGCTTGCACCAGACCAGCGGCGCGCGAGCGAAGCTGCGATTGCGGCGGACCTTCGACGAGCACGAGACCTGACGGCGATCGACGCGTGGGTTCCGTTTGCGCCTTGTCGTCGGCGAGGAGACGCGCCGCAGCTTCGTCGCGCGATGCCTTCGGAAGACTCACGCGCAGCTGCGTCGGCGCGGCCGCATCGTTTGCACGACAGAGCGCGGCGGCTTCGTCGAACCCGATCCACGCGGCCCATCGCTCCACCAGCCAACGGGGATGCGACGTTTCCAACGCCAGCGCGCCGATCGGATCCGTCTCGGCGCGCGGCTCCGCGGATGCTTGCGTCCGTGTGAGTGCGCGGAGCACCGCGTTGACGTAGCCAGCGCCGTGGCTGTGCCGTTCGCGTTTGGCGAGATCCACCGATTCGTTGATGGCGGCGTGCGGCGCCACCCGTGTGTGATGAAGTTGATACGCGCCCAAACGCAACGCCGCGCGCACTGGCGGCTCCAGCGAATCGAGCGGTCGCGATGACACCTGGGCCAACGCGTGATCGAGCGCGATTTGTCGGCGCAAAGTTCCATAGGCGAGCTCGGTTGCTAGCGCGATCTCGCGCCGGTCCAGGCGTCCCGCGGCTTTCAGCTCGGCATCGAGCGCTAGCGAAGCGAACGCGCCCTGCGCGTCGACGCGAACGAGAACCCGGAAGGCGATGGTACGAGCGTCGGTGGGCACGAAACCAATGTACACTCGCACGCGATGCGAAACGCGCGTCGTCTGGTGGTTCGCGAGCTCAACGTCGGGTTTCCGTCACCGACCGATGCGTTCGCGGCGCTGACGAGACCGCGCGACGATGCTTTTCTCCTCGAGAGCGTGGGTGTCGAAGCCGATGGTCGCTACGCGTACGTCGGCGTGAATCCCAGCGCGATCATTCGTGGCGACGGACGTTCGCTCACACGATGCCCGCGCGGAGACACCGCCGTCAGACTCGGGGGCGCGCCGATCGATGCGCTGAAAAAAATTCTCGCACGACGCGCCGTTGATCGCCCAATTGGATTGCCTCCCTTTTGCGGCGGCCTGGTTGGAACACTCGGCTGGCGTGTAAGCGGCTGGACCGAGCGGCTACCGAGTCGGCTGGGTGCCGACAAGAATTTTCCAGATTTGTTGCTCGGTGAATTCGACGACGTCGTCGCCTTCGACAATCAGCAGAAACGCGCGTTCGTCATGAGCGTCGGAGAAAATTCGCGGTCGGCGAAATCGCGCGTCGACGCGTTGGTGAAAAAACTCCTGCGCGCCATTCCAGAGCGCAAGGCGACGAGCATGGTACCGCATGTGGTACCGAAATTCTCGAGCGCGGGGCGCGCCGTTTTCCTTGCCGCCGTGAAAAGAGCGCTCGCCTACATTCGTGCGGGCGATGTTTTTCAGGTGGTTATTTCTCACCGATTTTCCCTCGACCACGCGCCGGACGGTTTCGCCATCTACCGCGCGCTGCGTGCACTCAATCCGTCTCCGTATCTTTTCTACATTCGGCTCGCGGGACGTGAGCTCATTGGTGCGTCACCCGAAGCGCTCGTCTCCGTCCGCGGTCGTAAAATGTCGCTGCGACCGATCGCGGGGACGCGGCCACGCGGTGCAACAGCGAACCTTGACGCTACTGCGGAACGAGAGCTGTTCGCTGATCCGAAAGAACGCGCGGAGCATGTGATGCTCGTCGACCTCGCGCGCAACGACGTTGGCCGCGTGAGCAAGATCGGAACAGTGCGTGTCGAAGATTTGATGCAGGTCGAGCGCTATTCGCACGTGATGCATCTGGTGTCGCGCGTACGTGGAATGCTCCGGCCGGACGTGGATGCGCTTGATGCGCTCATGGCTGCGTTCCCCGCGGGAACCGTGAGTGGTGCGCCTAAAATTCGCGCCATGGAGATCATCGACGAATTGGAAGGCGTGCCGCGCGGCCCCTATGCGGGCGGCGTTGGATATTTTTCGGACACGGGCGATCTCGATCTCGCGCTGACCATTCGGACGTTGATGAAACGCGGCTCGAAACTTTTCGCGCAAGCGGGTGCTGGAATCGTTGCCGGTTCCCGCCCGTCGTCGGAATGGTTGGAAGTGCAAGCCAAGGCCGCGGCGGTGTTGCGCGCCGTGGAAATCGCGCGAGGGGACTCGTGAAGCACCCGCGCGTTTTGCTTATCGACAATTACGATTCATTCACGTTCAACCTCGTGCAGCGGCTCGGTGAGCTCGGCGCCAAAGTGGAAGTTGTGCGCAACGACGCCATCACCATCGAAGCGCTCGCCGCGCGTCCTCCGGAAATGCTGCTGCTTTCGCCGGGTCCGAAAACGCCGCGCGAGGCCGGCATCTGCGTGGATGCCATTCGCGCGCTCGCGGGACGCACGCGGATCTTGGGCGTTTGTCTCGGGCATCAATCCATCGCGGTGGCTTTTGGTGGAACCGTGGTGCGTGGTCCCGCGCCCGTGCACGGCGAAGCATCGCCGATTCGTCACGATGGGCGAACGCTCTTTCGCGATCTGCCAGATCCCTTCGTGGTTGGGCGTTACCACTCGTTGATGGTGGCGACAAAAACGTTGCCGCACTGCCTGGAAGTGTCGGCGTGGACGAACGATGGCATCATCATGGGCATGCGCCACCGCACGTTTCCGATAGAAGGTGTTCAATTTCATCCGGAGTCGGTGCTGACGCCCGACGGACAGAAGCTCCTCGGAAATTTTCTGCTGGGCGAAACGCGATGACGTTGCGCGAAGCGGTCGCCGCGGCAGTGGACGGGAGAACGCTCGCGCGCGTCGAGATTGCACAAGCCTTCGAGGAAATTTTAAGTGGCGGCGCATCGCCCGCGCTGATTTCCGCGTTGCTGATCGCGTTGCGCATGCGGGGCGAAACGCCCGACGAAATTGCGGGAGCCGCTTCCGTGCTGCGTGCGCGCGCGATCGCGGTGCGGGCCGCACCGCAATTTCTTGTGGACACTTGCGGTACGGGCGGCGACGGTGCGGGTACATTTAATATCTCGACGTGCGCCGGGTTCGTGGCGGCCGGCGCCGGTGCGCGCGTGGCCAAGCACGGCAATCGCGCCGTCTCGTCGCGCTGCGGATCCGCGGATGTGCTTGCGGCGCTCGGTGTTCGCATCGATGCTCCGCCGGCGGTGATGGCCGCGTGTTTGGAGAGCGAAGGCATCGCGTTTCTCTTCGCGCAAAATCACCATGCGGCCATGCGCCACGTGGCGCCGGTTCGCAAAGAGCTTGGGCTGCGCACGATTTTTAATTTGCTTGGGCCGTTGATCAATCCAGCCGGTGTGCGGCGGCACGTGCTTGGCGTTTACGACGTGCGCCTCGTGGACACGATGGCGCGCGCGTTGATTGAACTCGGTGCCGAACGGGCCTTTGTGGTTCACGGCGCCGGAGGGCTCGACGAGATCACGCCGTATGGAACGACGCAAATCGCGGAGGTGAAAGACGGTTCGCTGCGCCGGTTTTCGTTTTCTCCAGAGGAAATTGGGCTCGCACCTTCCTCGCCCCAAGCGCTGGCGGGAGGTGACGCGTCTGAAAATGCCACCCTTTTGCGCCGCGTTCTCGACGGAGAGCACGGCCCGAAACGCGATGCGGTTCTGCTGAACGCTGGTGCGGCCATTGCGGCGGCGGGTCTTTGCGAAACGATCGCGGAAGGTGTGACGCGCGCAGCAACGGCGATCGACAATGGCGCCGCGCGTTTGCGACTGGACGCGCTGATTCGCCGATCGAACGCGGAGGTGATCTGAATCGTCTCGATGCCATCCTCGAGCGGACGCAGCGTGATCTGGCGGATCGTCGTCGTGTTGTTTCGCTTGCCGAAGTTCGTACCCAGGCCGCGATAGCCTCGTCGCCGCGCGGATTTGCCGCTGCGGTCGTCGCCGCCCGTGCGCGAGGTGCCGCGATTATCGCGGAGGTAAAACGCGCATCGCCGTCGCGCGGTGCGATTGCGCCGTTGCTCGATCCTGCGCAACTCGCGCGCGATTACCAAGCGGGCGGAGCAGCAGCGTTGAGTGTCCTAACGGATGGTCCGCACTTCGGCGGCTCGCTCGACGATCTGCGCGCCGCGCGTGCTGCCTGCGCGATTCCGGTGCTGCGCAAGGACTTCATGATCGACGCGTATCAAGTTTACGAAGCGCGCGCGGCCGGCGCGGATGCGCTGTTGCTCATCGCGGCGGCGTTGGAACGAACGCTCCTGATCGAGTTGCGATCGCTTGCGCGTGAACTCTCGCTCGATGTGCTGATCGAAGTGCATGAGGAGTCGGAGCTCGCCGCCGCACTTGATGCGCGACCCGATCTGCTCGGCATCAACAACCGCAATTTGAAAACGTTCGACGTCGATCTGGGCTCGTTCGAGCGCTTGTCCGCGCTGTTGCCGCGTGGCGTCGCGCCGGTAGCCGAGAGTGGAATTCGAAGCGGTGCCGATCTGCGGCGACTTTCGTTGAGCGGCGCGGGCGCGTTTCTCATCGGTGAATCGCTCTCGGGATCGCAGAATCCAAGAGCGGCAACCGCAGCGTTCGTCGAGGCACTTCGGCCCTTGGCCTTTCCGCGCGCGAATGAGTTCAGCGTAAAGATTTGTGGCGTGACGTCGATCGCCGATGCACAACTCTGCGTCGATGCTGGCGCCGATGCGATCGGCTGTGTGTTGGAATCGCGATCGAAACGGGCAACGGATTTGGCGACCCTTGCCTCCGTCGCGAACGCTGTGGGTGATCGTGCGGCCGTCATCGCTGTTTTTGACCACGCGGCGGCGTCCGACATCGTGAAAGCGCGCGCCGCCGGCGCCACGCACGCGCAACTCTTTTCACTCGAGGGAGCCGCTCTGGATGCGGTCGCACTGCCGGTGATCTTCTGCGCGCGCATCGAGGGCAACGGCCTTGTTCACGATGTCCAAGCGCGGGCGGCTGGTGCGTGTGCGCTGCTTTTGGACGGTGCTGGTGCCGCCACTGGTGGCGGTGGTGGTCGCGTGTTCGACTGGTCGGCAGCGCGCGAAACGGCGCGGGGCGCTGGTTTGCCGATCATCGTGGCCGGTGGACTCACCGCCGATAACGTTACCGAAGCGATCTGCACGCTGTTGCCCGTGGCTGTCGACGTTGCGAGCGGAACGGAATCCGCGCCGGGAAAAAAAGATCCCGCACGTGTTCGCGCGTTCGTTGCCGCCGCGCGATCTGCTCAACGAGGTTCGCCATGACCCAGACTTGGCCCGACGCGCACGGCCGATTCGGCGCGTTCGGCGGGCGGTTCGTTCCTGAAACGCTCATTCCCGCACTCGACGAACTCGCCTTCGCCTTTGCGCAAGCGTGGCGGGACGAAAAATTCCGCGCGGAGCTCGATGACCTTCGCCGCAACTACGCCGGCCGCGCAACGCCGCTCTATTTCGCGCGTCGACTCTCCGCGGAGTTAGGCGGCGCGCGCGTCTACTTGAAGCGCGAGGACCTCTGTCACACGGGCGCGCACAAGATCAACAACGTGCTTGGCCAAGCCTTGCTCGCGCGCCGCATGGGCAAGCCACGCGTGATCGCGGAGACGGGTGCGGGTCAACACGGCGTCGCCACCGCGACGGCCTGCGCGCTGATGGGACTTCGCTGCGAGGTTTACATGGGCGCCGAAGACGTGCGGCGCCAGCACCTCAACGTCGTGCGCATGCGGCTGCTCGGTGCGCGCGTGCACGCCGTGGAAGCGGGAAGTCGAACGCTCAAGGACGCCATGAACGAGGCCATTCGCGACTGGGTGACCAATGTTCACGACACCTACTACTGCATCGGCAGCGCGGCCGGTCCACACCCGTATCCGTTCATCGTGCGCGAGCTGCAAAAAATTATTGGCGAGGAGATTCGCGCGCAGAGTCTGGCGATCGAAGGGCGTCTGCCTGACGCGGTGCTCGCTTGCGTCGGCGGAGGATCGAACGCCATCGGGGCTTGCTACGCCTTCCTCGAAGATCGCGGCGTTCGGCTGATCGGTGTCGAAGCCGCTGGCGATGGAATCTCCACCGGACGTCACGGCGCGTCGCTCGCCAAAGGGAAACCGGGCGTGCTGCACGGATCGATGTCCTACGTTTTGCAAACGAGCGACGGACAAATCGCAGAAGCGTATTCGATCAGTGCGGGCCTCGATTACCCAGGCGTGGGTCCCGAGCTGTCTTACTTGAAAGAAATGGGACGCCTCGAACTCGCCAGCGCCACCGATGACGACGCGGTGGCCGCGTTTTCTCGTCTGGCCAAGACCGAGGGAATTTTGGCGGCGCTGGAATCCGCGCATGCGGTTGCGCACGCGCTGAAGCTCGCACCGACACTGAGTAGCGATCGTTTGGTGGTGGTGAATCTCTCAGGCCGCGGCGACAAAGACGTGGAGACGCTTGCGACGCGGCTCCTTTCGGAGTCGGCATGAGCGCGGGTGTCGTCGTCGCCAGTCCGCTCGCGGCTGCGTTTGCACGCGCCAAAGCGAAGGGATCGCGCGCGCTCGTTTGTTATTTGGTTGCTGGCGATCCCGACCTGGATGCCTCGCTGCGTTTGCATGAACGGCTCATTTGCGCCGGTGCGGATGTCGTTGAGCTCGGCCTTCCATTTTCCGATCCCATCGCCGATGGCCCCGTGTTGCAGGCCGCGGCGTTGCGCGCGCTTCAGGGCGGGATGACCGTGGCACGTGCTTTGGAACTGGCGAGTCGCATGCGGGGCGCGGTTCCGATGGTGGCCATGGGTTACTACAATCCGATCCTTGCCTTCGGTCTCGATCGTTTCGCCGAGCAAGCAGCGGCCGCGGGTCTTGTTGGCGCCATCATTCCCGACTTGCCGCACGAGGAAGCGCAGTCGCTTCGCTCGGCGCTCGAAAAAAATGCGCTCGATTGGATTCCGCTCGTCGCGCCGACCACTTCGCCCGAGCGTCTTGTCGCCGTTACCGCTGGCGCGCGCGGTTTTGTCTATTACGTTTCGGTAACTGGCGTGACTGGTGCGCGAACGGCATTGCCGCCGCAGTTGGCCGAGCGGCTGGCGCAAGTTCGAAAAATTTCACCAGCGCCGGTTGCGGTCGGTTTCGGAGTGTCAACACCAGCCCAAGCAGCAGCGCTGGCGCCGCTCGCAGACGGTGTGGTGGTTGGCAGCGCGTTGGTGCAGCGTTTTCACGCGCTGGGCGCGGGTGCCGAAGCACTGGATGAATGCGAAACCTTCGTGCGAGAGCTCAAGGCCGCGCTTTCGATTTCCCCTCGATCGATTTTCCCTGACCGTTGACACGATTTCCCCTCCCCCTTGACGGGGGAGGGTCAGGGTGGGGGTGACAAGTGCTTCTCCACGAGCCACTCCAGCGCCTCGACGTAACTCGCAACGCCGCCACCCATGCGTCGCGCCGCGCAGACGTCCGCAACGACCGACACGCGCCGCCACGGTTCTCGCGCTTCGATGTTCGTCAGGTGCACTTCCACTGTCGGCGCGCGGATAGCCGCGATGGCGTCGCGCAGCACGTAGGAGTAGTGCGTCAGCGCGCCCGGATTGATCACCACGCCGTTCGCCCAGTGTCGTTCGGCGTGCAGGCGATCCACCAGCGCGCCTTCGTGGTTGGATTGAAAGGTGCGCAAAACCGCGCCCAGCGCGGTCGCGCGCGATTCGAGCTTCGCGTTGAGTTCCGGCAGGGTCATCGTTCCATAGACGGCCGGCTCGCGTTCGCCGAGCAGATTGAGGTTCGGGCCATGCAGGACGAGAACGTTCATTCCATCTCCGCCGCGGCCAGCGCCGCATCCGACTCTGCCTCGCTTACTTCGCGAAGGCCCGGGTGGCCGAGGGCCTGTAAGACAACGTATCGCAAAGTATTACCGCGCTTCTTGTCCTGTGCCAGCGCGGCCCGCGCGCGCGGAAAATCAACGCGCGGTCCTGGCGTGATGGCGATTCGTTTCACCAACTCGATCGCGCGTTTTCGTTCGACCGATCCAAGATCGCGCGACAAACCGATGCCCGCGCGCATGCCCAGGGCCACCGCTTCTCCGTGCCGGTAGCGCCGGTAGTCGCCGGCCGTTTCGAGCGCGTGCCCGATGGTGTGGCCGAAATTGAGAAAAGCGCGCACACCGGATTCTTGCTCGTCGCCTTCGACGATGCGCGCTTTGATCTCCACGGCGAGTGCGATGGCTTCGGCGGGATCTGTCGCGCTCGAGGCGAAATCCTCGAGCGAACGTTCGACGAGCTCAAGCAGTGGGCCCGGCGCGATCAGCGCGCACTTCACCACCTCCGCGAGTCCGCTCCACCGCTCACGCGAATCGAGTGACGAGAGAAGTGCTGTGTCGCTCACCACCGCACGCGGCTGAAAAAAAGCGCCGAGCAGATTTTTTCCCTGCCGTGCATCGACGCCGACTTTGCCTCCGACACTCGCATCAGCTTGCGCAACGATCGTCGTCGGGACCTGCACCAGCGGCACGCCGCGTAGCAACATGGCCGCGGCGAATCCGGCGGTATCACAGACCACGCCGCCGCCCAGCGCAACGATGGCGTCACCACGCCGGTGGCCCGCGTCGAGCAGCGCATTGCAGATCGCTTCGACCGTGGTGAGCGACTTGTGCGCCTCGTCGAGCGGAAAGAGGTGCATCGCGACGTCGATGCCCGCTGCATGGAGCGAAGCCAACGCGCGATCGCCGTGGAGTGCGCCGATGCGCGGTTCGGAGATCAGCGCCGCGCGACGAAAGCCAAGCGCCGCGCAAATGTCGCCGAGACGCTCGATCGCGCCGGCGCCGATGTGAACGCGGTAACTGCGCGCACCAAGGTTGACGTCGACGTGCCTCAAACGCCGAGCCCTTGCAGCGCGGTTGCGCATGCGGCCGCGGTCTCCTCGGGAGACAGCGCGTCGGTGGTGACGTGCGCGTCGGCGGCGAGCCGGTAGCGCTCTTCGCGTTGCGCAGCCAATTGAGCGAGGCGGGCTTCCGCTGTCTCGGTCGTTGAGCCGGCGAGCAGAGGCCTGGTGCCAAGCGATGCGGAAAGCCGCGCCGCGAGTGTGTGCGGTGATGCGCGCAGCCAAATCACGTCGCCACCGCGTCGCACGAGATCGAGGTTGCGTTCCAGAGCTCCGCCTCCGAGCGCGATCACGGCGCGTGGTCCGGAAATGGCCGCGAGAAGTGCCGCGCGCTCGCGGACGCGAAATCCCTCCTCCTGTTCCGAAGCGAAAATCGCGGCGATGTTTGTTCCCGAGGCGGTTTCGATTTGCGCATCGAGATCGACGAATGGAATTTGCAAACGCCGCGCGAGTAACGCTGCCGTGCTGCTTTTCCCGCTTCCGGGCATACCCGCGATGAGTACGTGTGACGGAAGTTTGCGACCGCGTCTCCACAAACGACGGACGCCGTGCTGGACTTCCTCGAGCGTGTCGCCGCCGAGCGTCTCGAGCAACGCATCGGCCAGCGCCAACACCAGCATCGCTTCGCCGATCACGGCGGCTGCCGGAACCGCGCAAGTATCGCTGCGTTCAACATGCGCGGGATGCGCGTCGCCGGTCGCAAGATCGACGGACGCCAGCGCGGCGGGCACCGTGGCAATCGGTTTCATCGCGGCGCGCACGACGATCGGCGCGCCGTTGGAAATGCCGCCTTCGACTCCGCCGGCGCGATTCGTTGGCCGCGCAAACCCGCCACCCGCGCGGACGATCGCGTCGTGCACGTCCGATCCGAAGCGGCTCGCTGCCGCCCAACCATCGCCGACTTCCACGGCTTTGATCGCTTGAATGCTCATCAGCGCTTGCGCCAGTTTCGCGTCGAGTCGGCGATCCGCGTGAACGTGCGCGCCCAGTCCCGGTGGGACGCCAGTCGCTCGAACTTCAAAAACACCACCCACCGTGTCGCGCCGCGCGCGCGCCGCATCGATGGCGGCCACCATGGCCGTGCTCGCGTCATCGGTGAGCGCGCGAACTGGCGAAACGTCGGCGAGTGCCGCGAGCACGGCTGCATCCCGCTCGGCCAACTCGGGAGAAAACGACATCACGTCCGGCGCCGCCGCCTCGCCGATGCGCGTGACCCAACTTCCGATTGAGATCCCGCACGCGCTGAGCAGTCGTCGAGCAATTGCCGCCAGCGCTACGCGCATCGTGGTCTCGCGCGCACTGGCGCGTTCCAATCCATCGCGCAGATCGGTAAAGCCATATTTGATCGCGGCCGCGAGATCAGCGTGCCCCGGTCGCGGCACCGTTATTACGTTCCCAGCTGGTGGTCCGTCGACACTCATGCGCTCGGTCCAGCTTGCGAAGTCGCGGTTCTCGATGAGCAGCGCCACCGGC
>JAHFDP010000073.1 GCA_023248955.1 Deltaproteobacteria bacterium | reverse complement strand
CGTGCAGTCGACTTCCTTCGTGTTGTCCCCGCACGACGCGACAGGGGCCGCGGTGGGCGCACCGCACGTGCTAAGCTCCGTATTCGGTGTACATCCCGCCGCTGCGCAATCGGCGACTGATATCAGCGAGCAGTCGCCGCAATTCCCGGCTGTGTCTGGATTGGCTGCGTCGGGCTCAGGCGTCCAGCCGCATCCCGATCCATTGCAAGCAGTCCTGTTGTCACCGCTGCATTCAGCCGCGGTGGGCGCACCGCACGTGCCAAGATCCGTATCCGGCGTACATCCCGCCGCAGCGCAATCGACTACGGCGATCACCAAGCAATCGCCGCAGGTTCCGGTGGTGTCCGGATTGGTTGCGTCGGGCGTAGGCGTCCAGCCGCATCCCGATCCATTGCAAGCAGTCCTGTTGTCACCGCTGCATTCACCGAGCGTCAGATGCGAAAACACGGGCGGGATTGCCTTCGACTCAGCGGATCGCTTGCAACTGGCGAGTCCCCCGAGTGCAGCGGTAGCAACCATACATCGCAACCAAACCGGAATTGGCAAAGTGCACCTCCCTCTAGGTTGGCGAACGAACGATCTTGTTGCCAATCTAACATAACTTCTAATCCGGTCCTAGCTATGCGCACGAGCGGGGATCCTCCTTCACCATTGGCAATCCCGTCGCGGACACGGTGAAAAGCTACGTCGAGAATCCAGACCAGCTCGCTGCCAACGTGATTTTGATTTACGAACCGCGGGCATGCCTATGCTTGATTTTCTAGCCGGCTGGCATACCGAATATGACCGTGGCCAGTTCGGAATTGACGGCCGCTTGTCAGCGCTCGAGGCCAATCCGTAGTTCACTGCCCCGCCTCGTCACTTTGTCGCATGGTGCACGGACGCGCACCCCATGTGGTGCATCGATGTAGCGGCCGCCAACCTGCTTTCGCGGCTTTATTAAAAATCCAACGTTGGCCTCGTTGTTGCTAACCATCCAAGGGTCACTCTCGATTCTTTTCAGGAGAACCCAATGGTCACCCAAACTCGCTTCGCCGCCGCGTTTCTGATTGCCGCGCAAATCTGCTGCGGCGCCGCCAAGAAGGACCTCAAGTCCAACAAGGCTGCGGTGAATCCGCGCGTGTTTCAGACGGTGGCGGAGTTTCTTGAAGCCTACAAAGGTAACCGGTTTCTCTACGGCATGGCGGAAGCCTTCGAAGCGGAAGTAGTCACGGAGGAGTCGGTCTCGAAGATCTTCCGTTTCGGTGGCCAGCGCGGCGTCGAATTCGCCGACCTCAAACAGGGTCTCATTAACTTCGCTGCATTTGTTCGGGCCGACAGTGAGCTCGCTGGCAACCTCAAGGGCATTGAGAACGGCGGAATCCGTTCACTCAAATATTTCAATGACGCGCTTGGCCGGCTCACCGCGCTCGGGCTCAGCTGGGAAGAGGCCGAGGCCGCGGCGACGCGCGCTTTCTTGGAAAGCATGGCCCGGGAAGCGGCCCTGGTGAAAGCCGGGATCGTAGAGGGCGAAAGCGCGCATGCGTCGATCGCCAAGTTCAACGAGCAGATGAAAGTCGTCCTCGGTGCGGTCGAGGGCGACTGGGGATCCAGCGCAGGATTCGCCAAGATGAGACAGTTCTACGAGGAAGATCAGCTCACCAAGATTCTTTGGCAGGACTGGGCGTCCCTAAACAGCATCCCTCCCGATGCCCAGGCCGTCTTTACGGCCCTAGACGCACCCGCGTTCGCCATCCCCGCTTGGTCCGTCAAATTCACCGATGGCAACGCGGCGCTCGGTGGGTTCAGCAAGGCGTTTTACCAGGGCCTTACCGATGGCTCAGAAGACATCACCCGTGAATGGCTTTCGAATCGATTCAGCTATGCCTACCGCTCCATGAATTCCATTGCCCAGCGGTACAGCAACCTTCTCGCGATTCCGAAATTCCGGAAAATTCTCTTCGAGACACAGTTCTCCAAATGGATTGCGGAGTACAGCGCTGCGGACCAAGGCATTGGACAAGGCTTCGTCACCACCTTCCGAAATGGAAACGTTCGCGCCATCTTCCGGGTTCCGAAGTTTGATGGTGGCCAAGTTGTTTTCGAGCAGGTGCAATTTACGCTGGCCGACCTTGGCTCGAAGAAGTTCGTGGATTTCTGGGCCACCAACATGAAGTACTACCAGGCCTACTTCCGCTACCTCGGCGGCACGATTGTCGGCATGGAAGACGAAGAGTCTTTCGTCGCTGAAAATGCGGACGATGACTCAGGCGACGCTGCCCTCTCCGACAACAATCCTCCCGCCGATGACGTGGTCACGCCGCCCATCGTAGCCGACGACACCACGACGCCGCCGAACGATGTGGCGTTAATCGGATCGTTCGGTGGAGCCTGCAACCCCGATGGGACCTGCAACGACGCCAGCCTTCTCTGCAACGACGGCGGGACCTGTGACCTAGATCCAAACGCGGCTTAGCTCGTTCACGTTCTCTTTTGCTCGGAGAGAAAATGATCAGCGCTCGTCGATGTGCGGTCGCCGTCCTTCTGGTTCTCGGTTGCGCTCAGAAGCCGGCGAGCAATGGGATTGTCCGAAGCCCCGTGGATCTTTTCGGGAAGGACAGCGTCTATCGCCAGCCCGGTACGGTAAATCTCCACTGCCCGGATCTGCTCATTGCGAAGAACATCGCCGAGGCGGGAAACGGGATCGCTAGCTTCATCGCCAGCGCCGCGCTTCAGTTCGATCCGAAGTCTTGCTACGCCGTTCGCCAGGACGTTTTTCAATACCCCGGAAACCTGGAGACGTTTCTCGCCAAGTATCCCTACAGTCGGTTGGGGTTCAAGGAGGACGCCATCCAGCAGTGCTTGGCGAACAACGCCGGCTATCAGAAGCTTGACCACAATCTGCGCGACGCCGTGAACCGCGCGGTGATCGCGGATACTTATTATTACTTCAATGCATTCCGCGCGGCGTCGCTCTCCGCCATCGAAGGAATCGCGGCCATCGACGTTCTTCTCGGCGAACCGGTTCTGCAAAGCGGCGGGCTCATAGACCCCTACATTGTTGAATCCGATCGCTGGGTCGGTGATCTGCAACGCAACTGCGTGCAGAACCCACGGGCTTTTCAAAACCTCATTACCTATTCCAAGCAGATTCTGAAGAACGATCTTTTGCTTTTTTGGCGGGAATTGCACCCGCAATATTGGAAGGACACGGTTGTGCTCGACGGCGTCCCCAAAGCTCTGGCGCCGCCCGCGGGGAGCAATCGCCTCTACTTCAATCGCATGCGGCAGACGATGCTCGCCTCCGCGCCGTGGCTCAAGGCGGAGCTCGTCGACCCGCTCCGCAAGGCGCTGTTTATCGGCGTGGGAGCGCTGGCGACGCCGGATGCCGCCGCGGATCTCATCAACCGCAGGATCGAAAACCTGACGAATCGCGGCTTACTCAAAGGCAAGCTGGTGGCCCAATTCGCCGCCAATCGAACGACGCTCTACAACAAGCTGGGCGATTACCAGCACGCAAGCAATTGCCTGGCGATTGCGGGGAACGGCGGCTGCGACACCCTGGTGCAAAAGACCATTAACGACATCGGATTCGATCCGCGTCAGTTGGAGAACAGCCGCGAAACCACGCGCGAGTACGCAGAAGCCTTGAAGGGCAAAGATCGGACGATGGCCTTTTTCTCCGCCGGCATACTTTCTCGCGTCAATCAGGGGTTCGGCGCCGTCAGCGCCCTGCACTCAGCTTCCTGCCGCAAGGATCTGCGCGGGAGCAACCTCATCATGCGCGACGCGGCCGCAGAGGCCGCTATTCTCGCTGCGATTCAGTGGCTCCCCGGTGGGTCGTCGCGCCTGCTCGGCGTGGCCCAAAAACTGGCGCGTGCCGAACAGGGCGCCGAAGGTTGGGCGGTCTACAAGATGGCGCTGGAGCTCACCACGGTCGGCGCCTCGACGATGCTCGGACTGGGGCAAGCGATGACCCAGGTTTTCAGCGAATGCAACAAGGCGCAGCGAGGAGAAATGGCCAACCTCCAGTTACCTATCCCGTTCGAAAATTCGATTTGCTACGACGGACGAAATATTCCGAACACGTCGATTCCAAACAACCGCGCGCAGCTTCTGCCCCAGGCGATTAACGATTATCGTGCTTGCGTCCTCAACGCCGTGGCGCAAGGCGCGGTGTTGGGAATCGTCAGCACCAAGGCGCTGCAGCAGAGTTTTCTCTTTCCACAATCACCGAAACTCGGGGCCGCGGATGAGCGTGGCGCGGTAGCCAGCGCCGGTGATGACGCGAGCGGTGGGAGCGACACCTTCGACTCGGAAAGTTACGGGCTGACCCCGGGCGGATCGGATGACTCGACGGACGCGACCGCGAACAGTGACACCGCGACGGGCGACACGACGAACGATTCGCCGTCGTCGGATGTGGCCAGTGCGTACCTGCCCGCCGAGGATCCCAGTGACGAGATCGTGGTGGATCCGGATGACCTCGCCAACATTGGTGGCCAGCTTTACGAAGAGTGTAGCGACGACACGTACGACGACTCAACGCTCGCTTGCATCGACTCGACCTACGTCGCCTCGCCGAGCCTCATTGGGCTAAGCGAGTTGGACGCCGCGGATGGCGTTGCCTCGGCCGACATGGAGTCCGTTGCCTACGAACCGGCCGATGATGCGCCGGCCGTCGCAAGTGACGCTCCCCCGGACGATTCCGAGGTTGGGAGCACGATCGGCGCTTGCAATCCGGACGGAACTTGCGACGACCCGACCCTAAGTTGCGTTGGCGGGACGTGTGTGGATCCGAGCCAAGCGTGAGCTAGCCCGCGAGATTCGCGAACGACGCGTGCGCCCACGCAGTCACCGGCGTCCAGTAGACGATGAGGAGCAGCGTCGGCAAAGCCAGCGCGACGAGCATCGTCGAATAGAGACGCGGCGTGGTCAGGCTCGTGGCGGGTGGCGCCTCTTCGAGAAACATCGCCCGAACGATTCGTGCGTAGTAGTAGAGCGACACCGCGCTGTTGACGATGCCGATAATGGCGAGCCACGCGTACCAGAAGCCGCCTTTTTGGACGATGGCGGCAAAGAGGTAGTACTTGCCGATGAAGCCCGCGAAAGGCGGCAGCCCCGTTAGCGCGAAAAGAAAAATGGCGAAGCCGATCGCCACCAGCGGCGCGCGCGCGGCGAGTCCGCGGTAGGCGAGAATGCTCTCGGAACCGGCGCTCTCGGCGACGATGATGACGCACAAGAAGGCGCCGACATTCATCACCAAATAGATGACGAGATAGAGCATCACCGACTCCACGCCGAGTGCGTTGGCCGCGGCGAGGCCCATCAAGATGTAGCCGGCGTGCGCGATGCTGGAGTAGGCCAACATGCGTTTTAAGTTCGTCTGCCCGAGCGCGGAAAAATTTCCGAGCGTCATCGTCACGGCGGAGAGAACGCCCACCACCGCGGGCCATGGAACGTCGGTGACGCCGTGGCCAGTGAAGACCGACATGAAGATGCGAATGGCAATGGCGAATCCCGCGGCCTTCGGACCGACGGAGAGAAAGGCGGTGAACGGCGTTGGCGCGCCTTCGTAAACGTCGGGGCACCACATATGGAACGGAACACTTGCGATTTTGTAGCCGACGCCGGCGGTCATGAAAATCACCGCCACGATGAGCGACAACTCCGCCGCCGCTTGGCCTTCGAAAACGCGCGCGGCGAAGAGTGAGCTCGTCATACCGGTCATTTGCGAAGCGATGGAGCCCACGCCGACGAGATGTGTGGTGCCGAAGAGGCCGTAGAGAATCGACATGCCGTAGAGCATCACGCCCGAGGCTACGCCACCGTAGACGACGTATTTCAGAGACGCTTCGTTCGATTTGCGATCGCCGGTGCGGAAACCCGCGAGCACGTAGCTCATGAGCGAAACGATTTCGATGCCGAGGTAGGCGGTGAGGAGATCGGTCGCGCCGGCCATGAGGTAAAGACCCAGCACGAGGATCAAAAGCAGCGCGTAAAATTCACCGAGCCGAGCGGAGACGATCTCCTTGCGCGACGGGATGCAGAGCAAAACGGTGAGTGCGGCCGCCGCGAGAAAAAGGAAATCGAAGAAGACGGCGAGCTTGTCGTGACCGAGGAGGCCGCCGAAAAGAAGCCGTGTTTCGCTCGGCATGGTGGCGGTGAGAACGCCGGCCACCGCGAGCGAAAAGAGCGTGAAGCCCGAGAGCACCGCCACGCGCCGCGGATGGTTGCGTGCCGCGAGATCTATTAAAAATAGCAGCGTCGCCGCGACGGTGAGGACCAGCTGTGGTCCGAAAAAACGGAGGCTGAGAACGTTGTCCATGCGCGAGTTACCCTGCGTGAATCGAGCGCAGCAGTTGGTCCATGCCGCTGTGTACGAGGCCCAGCACGGCCTGCGGATAGAAGCCGAGCCACAGCGCCATCGCCGCGAGCGGGTAGAGCGTCATCCGCTCACGCCAGTTGAGATCGATCAGGTCTTTGTACTTCTCGTTGAGCTTGCCGAGGAATACACGCTGGATGGTCCAGAGATAGTAGGCGGCGGTAATGACCACGCTGGTGGCGGAGAGGATCGTCAAGAGCTGGAAGATAGGGAAGGCGCCGCTAAAGACGAGGAATTCGCCGACAAATCCCGCGAGGCCCGGCAGTCCCATGGAGGCAAAGAAGGCGAGGCCCATCATTGCGGTGTATTCGGGAACTTGCACCGCCAGGCCGCCGAAGCCTTCGATGTTGCGGTGGTGGGCGCGATCGTAAATCACGCCCACGATAAGGAACAGCATCGGGCTGATGATGCCGTGCGTGAACATCTGCAAGACAGCGCCTTCGATGCCTTGCGGCGTGAGCGACGCCATGCCCAGCAACACGAATCCCATGTGCGAAACGGAGGAGTAGGCGATGAGCTTTTTGAGATCGCGCTGCGCCAAACACACGAAGGCGGCGTAGACGATGTTGATGGTGCCGAGCAGCGCTACTGCATACGAGGCCCAGCGCGTGGCCTCGGGAAGAATCGCCCAGTTGACGCGCAACATTCCGTAGCTGCCCATTTTGAGGAGTACACCGGCGAGAATCACGGAGATCGGCGTTGGTGCTTCCACGTGCGCGTCGGGCAGCCAGGTGTGGAACGGGAACATCGGAACCTTGATGGCGAAACCGATGAAGAGGCCGATCCAGACGATGTGGGTGAATTGCACGCCGAGAATCGCCGGCGCCACCAGGTAGTCCGCGGCGTGGTCGCGCATCGTCAACATATTGAATGTATGGTGAGCGATCCCGTCGGCGCCGGGTACCAACGGCCCGCGGTAGTAGAGCGCGATCAAGGCCAGCAGCATCAGCACCGATCCGGCCAGCGTGTAGAGGAAGAACTTGATCGCCGCATACTCTTTGCGCGGTCCGCCCCAAATGCCGATGAGGAAGTACATCGGCAAGAGCATCACTTCCCAAAAAACGTAGAAGAGGAAAAAGTCGAGCGAGATGAACGTGCCGGTCATGCCGACCTGCAAGAGCAGCAGCATGGCCATGTAGCCGGGCACTTTGTGTTGCGTGAAGTGGTGATCGTCGAGGTGGCTCTTGCCCTGGCACCAGGGCATCGAGGCGATGGTGGCGATGAACGAGACCAGCGCGGAAAGCACGACGAGCGAGACGCTGGTGCCATCGACGCCCACGAAGTACTCGACGTTGAGGCTGGAAATCCAAGCAAAGTGATGGACGAACTGCACCTGCGTGGAGGCGCCGTCGTAGTTGGCCCAGAGGTAGATACCGAGCACCAGGGGCACCGCCGAGCAGAAAAGTGCGATGGCGCGCGAAAGCTCGTTCATCTTGGATTTCGCGAAGATGCCCGTGCCTACGAGCGCCGTAATCGTGACGACACCGGCGAGCGGCGTGAAGAGCATCCAGGAGAGCAACGTGCTGGTGGTTGGGTGATCCATGCGCGCTCCTACTTCAAAACGACGTAGTTCAAAACGACGAAGACCAGCGCGCCGCCGAGTGCGCCGTAGAGGTAATTCTGGATGTGGCCCGTTTGCAGGCGACGAATGCGGCGGCCGCTTTCCATGACCGCGAATCCGGTGAAATTCACGAGGCCATCGACGAGATACTTGTCGATGGCGCCGTCGATGTTGGCGAAGATGCGGACGATGAGGCCGACGAGATTCACGAGGCCGTCGATGATGTTGCGATCGATCCAGAAGCAGATTTCCTTGAGCACCAGCGCGGGGCGGATGATGATCGCGTCGTAGAATTCGTCGACGTAGTACTTGTTGAAGATGACTTTGTGCACGCGCGGAAATTGCGCGAGGAGCCGCGCGGGGACGGTGCTCTTGTTGTTGAAGTAGAGGACGTGCGCGAGGCCCCAGCCACAGAGGCCGATCAGCACCGACAGCGCCATCAGGCCCAACTCGACGGACTTGGGTGTTTCCGAAAATGGAATGTGCGCGGCGGCAGGTAGCGACGGCTCCAGCCACTTGGCGAAGAGCGGTTCGTGCCCGGTCCACGCTTCGGGAATGCCGAGGAAGAGCGCGCCAAATGCGGCCGCGGCGAGCGCGATCAAGACGAGCGTCATTTGCGCTGGTGATTCGTGCGGCTCGTGGGCGTGGTGGCCGTGCGCATCATGATGCGCTGATGCGGGTGCATCATGGTGATCCGTGCCACCGCGGTATTCACCGGTGAAGGTCATGTAGAAGGATCGGAACATGTAATAGGCCGTCCCGAACGCGGCGACGAGGCCCACGGCCCAGATGGTCGGCCCGAGCCATGGCGTCGCGCCAAGGCCAGGCAACGCCAGATGTCCCGAGGCGTAGGCCTTCCCGAGAATTTCATCTTTTGAATAGAATCCACTCATCCACGGCATGCCGGCGATCGCCATGCATGCCAGCAGATAGGTCCATGCCGTGCGCGGCATCTTTTTCCAGAGGCCGCCCATCTTGCGCATGTCCTGCTCGTGGTGGCAGCCCATGATGACCGAGCCCGATCCGAGAAACAGGCAGGCCTTGAAAAACGCGTGCGTGAAGAGGTGAAACACACCGGCCCAGTACGCGCCGGTGCCCACGCCGATGAACATGAAACCGAGCTGCGACACCGTGCTGTAGGCGAGTACTTTTTTGATGTCGTATTGGAAGAAGCCGATCGTCGCCGCGAAGATTGCGGTGAGACAGCCGACCGTCGCCACCACGCCCATGGCCATCGGCGAGAGCGCAAAGAGGAAATTGAGCCGCGCCACCATGTAAACACCGGCGGTCACCATGGTGGCGGCGTGAATGAGCGCCGAGACGGGCGTGGGGCCGGCCATGGCGTCGGGCAGCCAGACGTAGAGCGGAATCTGCGCGCTCTTGCCGGTGGCGCCAACGAACAGGAAGAGGCAGATCAGGAAAATCACCGGAACACCCCAGATCGTCTCGTGGGTCAGGTGCTGCGCAATGCCAACGTCCTCGGGCGTTCCCGCTTTGTTGTGCTCGGGATTCAACTGATCTTTCAGTTCGCGAAAATCAATCGTGGGACCGATTTTGATCCCATGTTCCTGTGCAGGAAGGAGCGTCGCGCTTCCCGGAATGCGCCCGGAGACGCGCGTGTCGGAGCTGAATTTACTCGTCGCGCTCCAGTGGCCGGCCAGCGTCCAAAAGAGCAGGAACAGGCCGATCACGAATCCGAAGTCGCCGAAGCGATTGACCACGAAGGCCTTCATGCCGGCCTTGGCTTTTTCGAGATCGGTGTACCAGAAGGAAATCAGGCCGTAGGAACAGAGGCCGACGCCTTCCCAACCGAAGAACATCACGGCGAAGTTGTCGCCCATCACGAGCAGGAGCATCGCGAAGACGAAGAGGTTTAGCCACATGAAGAAGCGCCAGTACGCCGGCTCGTCGTGCATGTAGCCGGTCGAGTAGATGTGAATGAGCGTGGCGACGTTGGTGATGACCAGCACCATCACCATCGAGAGCGGATCGAGCGCGAAGGCGAAGTTGAGCTCGAGGGATCCGACGTGCGCCATCGGCCAGAGCAGGTCGCGCAAAAAGCGTTCTTCCGCTTCGAGGCCGAACATCCGCGCGAAGGCCAGCCACGCCACGGTTGTCGACGCCACCATCGCGCCCACCGCGATCGAATGCACGATGTTCTTGCCGAATTTGCGCTGCAAACGCAGGCCCAGCGCGGCGTTCAGCAAAGCGCCCAGCGCCGGAAAGGCCGGAATGAGCCAGAGCCAATTGGCGGAAGTGACGGGTGTGGGCATCGTCATTCCCTCATGAGATCGACGTCAGTTACATCGATGCTTCGAAAGGTTTGATAGATCGAGACAACGATGGCGAGCCCCACGGCAGCTTCCGCGGCGGCCAGCACGATCACGAAGACGCCGAACATCTGGCCCGCGAGTCCGCCGGCAACGTAGTGGTTGAAGGCCACGAAGTTTACGTTGGCGGCGTTGAGGATGAGCTCCACGCCCATCAGAATGCCGACGGCGTTGCGACGGGTGAGAACGCAGATAAAGCCGAGCGTGAAAAGCAGCGCGCCGACGATGAGAAAATGGACGAGCGTGGGAGTTATCATTACGCCGCCTTCCGCGCAGCCGCTTCGCGTGCGATGGCGTCTGCTTCGCCGGGTGCAGGAGCAGCAGCGGAGCCTGGTTCACCTTTGAGATCCTTGCGCGCGATGACCACGGCACCAATGAGCGCGCCGAGCAACACGATGGATCCGAGCTCGAAGGGAAGCAGATAGGTGGTGAGGAAGGCATCGCCCAGCATCACGCCGGTGGTTTTGTACGTGACTTCCGCCACGGGCAGCATGCGCCAAGGCGTGCCCAGAGCCATGTAGCCGAGCGCGCCGAGCGTGATGAGCCCGAGTCCCGCGCCAACCGGCAGCGCGATGTTGGGGTTGGTAAACTCGTGCTCTTTATCGACCGGTGGCGTCAGCATGATGGCGAAGAGGATCAGCACCAGAATGCCGCCGACGTAGACGAGCAGCTGCGTGATGGCGAGAAAGTCGGCCGACAAATAGACGTAGAGCCCGGCCACGCCGAGCAGCGAGAAGAGTAGGCTCAGCGCGGCGTAGATGATGTTGCGCGAAAAGGCCACGCCGGTGGCGCCCGCAACCGTTAGCCCCGCGAGTAAGTAGAAGACAAGATCGGAGAGTGCGACGAGCTTGATCGCGCGCTCCAGCGTGAAGATGGCGAGCGGCGCGATCACGTGCGCCATGGCCTCCCAGAGGAGAATCATTCCGCCCGCCGCGAGAAGGGCGCCCGCCAAAATGCCGCCGGTGGTCAGCCGTTGCGAAGCGGCCCAGAGGACGAGCGCGCTCGCGGCGTAGACGACGGCAAGCGAGAGCGCGACGCTGCCGACTTCGCTTTGGACGTTGCGCGCGACGAGAATCACGCCGACGAGACCAAGAAAAACAGCCGCCGCACCGACGGCCAATCGGATGAGGATCTGAACGAGCGCAGGTTGCAACCTGGGTGTGCCCATGGGCCGCGCCGTATACCACGGCATTCGGGGAACGCGCGAGAGGGAAAGACGGGTGCTTCGAAGCGGGACCGCGTTCGTTGGGGCTGCTCCCTAGGGGCGGATCCTTTATGGGATTAGGGCCCTGCGTTGTCCGTCATAGCCGGGCTTGACCCGCCATTCCACGCGGTGGTTGCCAACACGCTTCCCGAGGGAAAAATTTGTGGCACTAACGGATTGTGATATTTTGAACAGTTGAAACCGAACACTTGCCGGCCAAGGAGTATCCAAATGACTGTCGCTACTCGCTACTCGCCCTAGCTCTTAGCGCCGGCTGTACAAAGGCCCAAAGCAAGAATGGGAAGGCATCTGCTCACATCGATGAGACCAATGCTCTGTGCTGTTCGCATCCCGCCGGGCCGACTGGCGCGAACGTGACTTACGGTTTTTCGAACGCTGCCGAATGCGAAGGATCTCAGGAAACGCCGGTCGACAAAAGCGATAACAACCTCTGCATATTTGTCTGCTGTGACGATCCGGGGACGTCGGAATACTCTCCGAACAAGGGAATGCATTTTCTTCCGGCAGGAACCTGCGCTTCCGTCGGAGGAACGGTTGCCGACGACACTGCCTGTGATCGCTTCGGGCGATGGTGCCACCTTTTCACGGACACGACTTCCTGCAACGCTTCGGGTGGCTGCAGCTGGAGTGACGAGGATGTTGGCATCGGCAGCTGTGACGCGGACTGCACGGCCTTCTCCGCGCAGGGCCCCTGCGAAAGCAATTTGTGCCAATGGACCGCTGCACCGACCGCGGATGATAGCGAAGCGGGAACGTGCGGCACGAGAACGAGTGACTGCACGGCCTTGTTCGCGCAAGGCCCCTGCGAAAGCAATTCGTGCCAATGGACCGCTGCACCGACCGAGGATGATAGCGAAGCGGGAACGTGCGGATGATAAGGATGAGAACGCTGATAACTAAGCCTTGCTAACGCTCGGCGGTGGGCATTGGTGAGCAGTCTCACGCGGGTTGAGTTAGTTCACTTCATGGTTTAAAATTGAATCATGATTCATCTCAATATTCACGAGGCGAAGACGCATCTGTCGAAGTACCTCGCACGGCTGAAGGAGGGCGAAACGATCGTCCTGTGCAGGAGGAACAAGCCGATTGCGGAGATTCGGGCGCTGCCAGCAGCGCGGACCAAACGCCGCCCAATGGGGCTCGCCGCGGGAATGGGGCACACGACGGATGATTTCAATGCCCCACTGCCTTCGGACGTTCTCGCCACCTTCTACGGCGAGAACGAGGAGAAATGAAGATTCTTCTCGACACCTGCTCTTTCGTTTGGGCCGCGATGGAGCTCGAAAAACTTTCCGACCGTGCTCGCGATGTTTTCGGCAACCCAGACAATGAGCTCTTTCTGAGCGCCATCTCTGCTTGGGAGATCGCCGTCAAACACGGGCTCGGAAAGTTGACACTTTCGCTTCCGCCGCAAGAGTTCTTGCAACTCTATCGGCGTGAGCACCTGGTCCAGCCACTGCCCTTGCACGAGGAGGACGTGGCGCAGTTGCCGAAGCTTCCAGCACATCACAAGGATCCATTCGACCGGCTGCTGGTTTGCCAAGCAGCCACGCACGGGCTAGCCATCCTCACCCCTGATCCGTTGATCAAGCAGTACCCGGTGAGAACGATCTGGTGACGACTCCGCCGGTTTGCGCCGCTGAAATCAGGAGCTAGTTCACTACGTCGTCGGTTTGCGTCCCAACGACACCAGCATCGCCCGCAAATTCGCTGTCGTCTCCGAGCCGCCGGGCGCGCACTTGCTCGGATCGTTGTCACCCGATTTGGCGATGCCGGTGCTGTAGCCATCGCAATCCGCATAACCGCAATCGCCACAGTCGGTGCCCGCCATCGCTTCTTCGAAAACAGCTTTGAGCGCGTCGGGATTGTCCTTCGCTGCAACGGTTTTGGCGACCAGCTCTTTTTGCAAAGCATCAGCGCCGTCCGCGGTTGGCGCGGCTTCGACAGGCGTTGGGGCGGCCTCCACGGCTTCAACCGGCGCTTCCGGCGCCTTGCCCGTCTTCAGCGCGACGAGCATCACTTCGAGATTGCCCTTCGATTCCGCGCCGCCCGGTGCGCACTTGCCCGGATCGAAATCCAAACCTTTGGCCAGTGCGTCGGAATAACCAAAGCAGTCCGCGTAGCCGCAGTCGCCACAGTCGGTTCCCGCCATGGCGTCTTCGAATGTCTTCTGCAATTTCGGAATGTCGCTTTTCGCTTTGGCTTCGAGCGCGCGCACGGCCAACTCGCGTCCAAGCGCACCAGCGGCGCCGGAGGGCTTAGTAGTCGCCGCGTGCGTCGGTTTCTTGGTGTCTTTGGCCGGAAAGGGCGGCGGCGGTGCGTCCCAATTTTTCACGATGGCGCGCGTGATCGAGCCCAGTTCCGCGCGCATAAAAGCCGTCGAGCCCTTGGGCACTTTGTAAACCGGCGAAACCGTCCCCTCGGGAACGAATCGGAACGTCAAATTCGTAAAGCTGGCCGACGCCGACTCGAACTCACGCGTGTGTTGAATGGCGCCGGTCGGGCAGGGCTCCACGCATAGCCCGCAGAACATGCACTTGCCGATGTCGATGTCGAACCGATCCATGCCGACGAGCTTGCGCGTCTTCGGATCTTTGATTTCGCCGATGGAGATGCAATCGATCGGGCAAGCGCGTTCGCAGGCTTTGCAGACCGTGCAGATGTCGCGGTCCACCTCGAGAAATCCACGGTAACGCGCGGGCAGCGTGTCGGCCAGCCGACCGACCGGCATGCGATCGGGATACTGCGCGGTGATGGGCTTACGAAACATATAACTCAAGGTCACGGACATGCCGTGCCAGAAGCTCTTGGTCGTCCCGCGAATGTTGTCGACGTAGTCGCGCAAGCCGTTCTTCTGCGGCGTGTGTGGCTCGGGCGCTGTTAGCTCGTGGGCAGGCGCATGGGCGGTGGCGGTTTGCATGGAAGCGCTCATTCTACCAGTTGGTCAGGTCGACGCGATCGCCCGTGTCGCGGATGTTGTCGAAGGTCCGCTTTGCGAAGAGCCACAGCGGAACCGCGCCCGCGGCAATCGACATGATAACGCCGAAGAAGAGTTGGAACGACGGCGAGCGAGCGAACGCCAGCACCCACACGGTTTCGAAGATGATCGACGCGAAAGCCGCGGGCACCAGGTACTTCCAGCAGAGGGACATCATGGAGTCGACGCGGATGCGCGGCAACGTCCAGCGCAGCCAGATGACCACGAAGCAGAGCGAAAGCGTTTTCACCACGAAAAACGAAAGTGACAAAAGCTCAAGTCCGATGGAGCTGAGGCCGGTGGCGTTGTCGAGCGCCGCGAGCGAAATACCGGGGACCTGCCAACCACCCAGAAACGCCGTGCAGGCGATGGCGCTCATCACCCAAACGTTGCCCCACTCAACGAGGAAAAAAACCGAGAAGCGGAAGCCCGAATACTCGGTGTTGTAGCCGGCCACGATCTCGCTTTCCGCTTCGGCGAGATCAAAGGGGGCGCGGTTACCTTCGGCGAGCGCGGCTGTGAAATAGATGAAGAAGCAAACGAACGCCGCCGGGTCGTGAAAGATATTCCAGTTCCAGGGCCAGCCGCCGGCGGTGAGAAAGTTGCCGCCGGCCTCGGGCTGAATGCCGCCCTGCATGCGAATCATCTCCTGCATCGACAGCGTTCCGGAGATGAGCAGCGGAACCATGAGCGCCATTCCGCCAGGGATTTCGTAGCTGACGATCTGCGCCGCCGCGCGCATGGCGCCGAAGAGCGACCACTTGGAGTTCGACGCCCAGCCGGAGAGCAGCACGCCCACGACGATCAGCGCCGTGATGGCGATGATGTAGAAGAGGCCGAGATCCATCGTGGTGGCGGCGATGGCGTGCGAAAACGGAAGCACCACGAAGGTGCAGGAGAATCCCACCATCACGAAGTAGGGCGCCATTCGGTAGAGAATGGAATCGCTCTGCGTGGGGATGAGATCTTCTTTCAGCATCAGCTTGACGGCGTCCGCGAACCACTGCAAAAAGCCGCCGGGGCCAACGCGGTTGGGGCCGATGCGGCTCTGCATGCGCGCGGCGATGCGGCGTTCGGCCCAGGAGAAAATGCCGGCCAGAATCGCGCCGAAGTTGACGAGCGCGAAGGCCGCCAGCCCGATGGCGATGGCGTAAATGACTTGCGTCCACGCCCAGGTCGCGGCGTCGACGTGGAATTGATTCGAGATGAACGTGTCGAGTGCGTGTTGCATGTTATTCCCCGTCATGGACGGCCGAAGATCCCCTCCCCCCTTTGCGGGGGCGGGAAATAGCGTTGCCGTTAACTGATTGGCACGAATTCATCAGCGATCAATCTCCGGTGCCACGACGTCGAGCGACGCGATGAGCGCCACCAGATCCGCGATCATCATGCCGCGTGAAAGGTCGTCGATGATGCCCATGGCCGTGAAACTGCCCGTGCGGACTTTCACGCGATACGGCGCTTCGGTCCCATCGGCGACGACGTAGTAGAGCATCTCGCCACGCGCGGCTTCGATGCGGCTCGCTGCCTCTAAACCCGCGGCGGGTTTGATCTTGCGCGGCACCTTGGCCATGACCGGACCGTCTGGAATCTTCTGAATAGCTTGCCGCACGATGCGCGACGATTCGCGCATTTCCACGACGCGCACGAAGAAGCGGTCCCACGAATCGCCGACCGTTCCCTTGGCGCCGCGTCCAACCGGAATAATATATTCGAAATCTTTGTAGACGGAGTAGGGCAAGTCGCGGCGCACGTCGAAGTCGATGCCGCTGCCACGAAGGTTGGGGCCGACCAGACCGTAGCTTTTGGCTTGCTCGGCGGTGATGACGCCCATGCCACCGAGTCGTTGAATGAAGATTTCGTTTTCGGTGATGAGACGATCGAACTCCACCAGCACCTTGTCGAAGTGATCGCAGAATTGGAGAACTTTGTCGGTGAATCCGACGGGTAAGTCGAACGCGACACCGCCGATGCGCATGTAGTTGTAGGTCAACCGTGCACCGCAGAGCTCTTCGATCAGGTCGTTGATGTACTCGCGCTCGCGCAGCGCGTACGGGAACGGTGTTATGGCGCCGACGTCCATCGACATGGTTCCGGCGGAGATCAGGTGGCTGGCGATGCGGTTCAATTCGCAGGCGATGACACGGCAATATTCAGAGCGCACGGGAACTTCGATGGAGAGCAATTTCTCCACCGCCATGGCGTAGCCCTGATTGGCGAACATGGCCGCGATGTAATCGACGCGGTCGGTGTAGGGCATGAAGCCGTTGTAGCCGACCTTCTCAGCGATCTTTTCAATAGACCGATGAAGGTAGCCGACTTCCGGAATGGCGCGCTTCATCACTTCGCCGTCTGTCTGCACGATGAAGTTGATCACGCCGTGCGTCGAGGGGTGCTGCGGCCCCATGTTGAGGAGCATGTCGGCGCCGTAATAACCGATGGTCTTGAAGACGTCTTTGTGCGCGGCCGCCGTGTCCATGGTCGGCGTTTCGGGTGCGCGACGAGGCTGAGTCATGGCTAGTGTTTCGTCTCCGTCTGCGCTTCCTTGGTCGCTTCTTTGCGCAGTGAATCGAGCCGCACGAATCCCTCCAGCGGCGACTCGCGCGTGTTCGAAATACCGTGGTACCCGCCGGCTTCCTCGTAATCTTTGCGGTGCGGATAACCGACCCAATCGTCGGGCAAAAGCACGCGCCTCATATCGGGATGCTTATCGAATTTAATTCCGAGTAGATCGTATTGTTCGCGCTCGAGCCAATTGGCCGATCCCCAGAGTGAGCAGAGCGTCTCCACGTGCGGATCTTCGCGCGGCAGCTCGACTTTGACGATGAAATCGTGGCGCTTCAGGTAAGACCAAAAATGATAGGTCACCCGAATTAAATTCTCTTTCGGATAATCGATTCCAGTCACGCTGTTGAGATTATCGAAGGCCAGTTCGGGCACATTTTTCAGTCGCGTTGCAACTTCGATTAATGCGCTCGGCTGAACCACGATCCATTGATCGGGTCCACCGACGAGCGGTCCGCTATTCAAAATATTCGCAATTTCTGCCCGGGTCATGACGCCTTGTTCTCGCTGATCTCGTATTCTGTGCCCGTGGAAATTTCCCGCTGCCCGACTTCTTTGCGCCCCTTAAACCAACGCTCGCGCATGATCTTGTCCTGCACGCGAAGCAGCCCCTCGGTCAGCGCTTCGGGCCGCGGTGGACATCCCGGGACATAAATATCGACGGGAACGATCTTATCGACGCCCTTGCATACCGAATAAGCGAGCTGAAAGAGCCCGCCGCAATTGGCGCAGCTGCCCATCGAAATCACATACTTGGGCTCGGCCATTTGGTCGTAGAGCATCTTGCAGCGCTCGGCCATTTTGTAGGTGAGCGTGCCGGCGACGATCATTAAATCGCTCTGGCGCGGCGTGGCACGGGGCACGGCGCCGAAGCGGTCGATGTCCGCGCGCGGGCCGCCTGTCTGCATCAATTCGATTCCGCAACACGCCAGTCCGAAGAGCAGGTAAAAAATCGAATTCTTGCGCGCTAGGTTAATCAGGTCATCAATAACGGACGTTTGCAGGAAGGCGATCTGCCCAATGTCCTCTTGCATGAGGTTCGCCATATTTCGTTACTCCTGCTTCGCGCTGCGGGGCGGCTCTTTGGCCAGCGTCTTGATCCAATCCAAATCGCCCATGACCCACACGTAGGCGAGGCCAACAATAAGGATAATGGCGAAAACGAAGATTTCCCAAAAGGCGAGGACGCCATTGCCGCCGAGCACCCATTTGCGGAAAACGAGCGCCACCGGGAACATAAAGGCGATTTCCACTTCGAAAATAACGAAGACCAGCGCCACCAAATAGAAGCGTGGGTTGAAATTAAATCGGGCGTCGCCAAATGGTTTTTCGCCGCATTCGTAAATCGCCGATTTCATTTCCGTCGGATAGTTCGGACGGAGGAATTTCATGATGGTGAGGGTGGCCAGCACGAAACCGATGCCGGTCACCGCGAAGATCAAGATGCTGACAAAATGAAAGGGCATGGCGCGAAGGATGCTAGCGACGAGTGGAGTGAAGTCAAGCGAAGTGATTCGGCTCTAAATTCCCATGACATAGACTGGAACCGCGCTGTCGAATCGCGCGTTGTTACCGAGTTGGCCGACGCTGCCGGAGCCCCAACACATCACGCCACCAGACACCATCATGGCGCAGGCGTGCGCATAACCGCCCGCGATTGCCTGCACGCCGCGATCGAGCCCGAAAACATGGACTGGGACGGGGCTGCGCGCGTAGGCACTGTTCCCGAGTGCGCCGTGTGTGCCGTCACCCCAACATTGCGCGCCACCGTTGACGACTGCGCAGGTGCCCCACATTTCCCCGGCGATCGCTTGCACGCCGCTCGTGAGGCCGAGCACCTGCACTGGCACGCTGCTCGATTGGTAGTCGTTGTTGCCGAGGTCGCCAGAGTTGTCGCCCCAGCAACGGGCGCTGCCGCCGACCAACGCGCAGGTGTGGTTTCCCCCCGCGGCAATGATGTCGACGCCGCTCTCCATGCCGACGACGGAGACAGGAACATGGCTGTCGGTGGAGGTGCCGTTGCCGAGTTGCCCAGGGCCGCCATTGCCCCAGCAACGGACGCCGCCGTACGCGAGGGCGCAGGCGTGGAGTTGGCCAGCGACCACCGTTTCTACGCCAGCTGGGAGTCCGAAGACACGGACCGGAACGCTGCTGTCGAGCGTGGAGTTGTTGCCGAGTTGGCCGTTGTTGTTGGCGCCCCAGCAGAAGACGTCGCCGCTCACCACCGCGCAGGCGCCGTATTTCGTGGCGGCAATGGCT
>JAHFDP010000007.1 GCA_023248955.1 Deltaproteobacteria bacterium | reverse complement strand
ATTTCAGCACACCGAAGCCGTGCGGCTCTTCAACAACGGATATTCGGTCAACAGCGGAAGCCTCGGGGCACTGGTCGGCGAAGACGATGCGATTTTTTCCGATGAGCGAAACCACGCGTCACTAATCGACGGCTGCCGTCTCTCGCGGGCGCGGACGCTGGTCTATCCGCACAACGATGTCGACGCCCTCGACAAACTTTTGCGCACCACGTCCGCGCGGCGGCGAATCATCTGCACCGAATCTGTCTTTTCGATGGATGGCGATCTGGCACCGCTCGATGCGATCGCCGCACTCGCCGAACGCCATGGTGCCGCGCTCTATATCGATGAAGCACACGCCATCGGCGTTCACGGTCCACGCGGCGAAGGGTTGTGCGAAGCGCTTGGACTCGCGGCGCAGGTGGACGTGCGCGTCGGCACACTCGGGAAATCGCTCGGTGCTTTCGGTGCGTTCGCGGCGACGTCGCGGCCTGTCGCGGATCTGCTGATGAACCGCGCACGATCGTTCGTCTACTCGACCGCGCTGCCACCGGCTCTTTGTGCGGCTGCAACATGCGCGGTTGAAATCGTTCGCACCGACGATTCGCTCCGCGAAAAGTTGTGGCGCAATGTTCGTCGATTCGCGGAAGGCCTTTCCCAGCGCGGGTTTGCGGCGTCTACGCAGTCGCCCATTTTTCCGATCGTGATTGGCGATGCGACGGCGGCGATGAACGCGGCAGCGGCGCTGCGCAAGCGCGGCATTCTCGCCAAGGCGATTCGGCCACCGACGGTGCCACCGGGAACGAGCCGGTTGCGCATGGTGATCTCAGCGGCGCACAGCGAAGCGGAGATCGAGGTTGCGCTGGAAGCGTTGGGGACCCTTCGTTCTCTCCCCCTTGACGGGGGAGGGTCAGGGTGGGGGCGCACATGACTCCAACCCACGACCAACTCCTCGCCCTCGATCGCCGCCACCTCTGGCACCCCTTCACGCAGATGCAGGTGTGGCCCGACGACGATCCACTCATTATCGCGGCCGCGGAAGGCAACTACCTCGTCGACGATCGCGGCCAGCGTTACCTCGACGGCGTCTCCTCGCTCTGGGTCAATGTCCACGGCCATCGCCATCCGGTGATCGACAACGCCATCCGCGCGCAACTGGGTCGCGTTGCCCACTCCACGCTCTTGGGACTCACGTCAGAGCCGGCCATCACACTCGCCGCACGCCTCGCGCACGTGGCGCCGCCCGGTCTCTCGCGCGTCTTTTATTCCGACTCGGGATCGACCGCCGTCGAGATCGCCGTGAAGATGGCCTACCAATATTGGCGCCAGCGCGGCCGGCCGGAAAAACAGCGGTTCGTCGCGCTGGCCGAGGCCTACCACGGCGATACCGTGGGCTCTGTTTCTATCGGCGGCATGGAGCTTTTTCACGAGAGGTTTCGCGATCTCCTTTTTCCCGTCGAGCGCATTCCCACACCGTACGCGTATCGCTGGCAAGGCGACGGTGACTGCGGCGCTTGGTGTCTCGCGCAAGCCGAAAAACTTTTCGCGCAAAAAAACCACACGCTCGCGGCCCTGGTGATCGAGCCACTCGTGCAAGGCGCCGCGGGCATGCTCATGCAACCGCCCGGATTTCTCGCGAGGCTCGCCGCGCTCTGCAACAAACACGACGTGCTGCTCATCTGCGACGAAGTGGCCACCGGCTTTGGCCGCACGGGAACGCTCTTCGCTGTCGAGCAGGAAAACGTTCGCCCCGATTTTCTCTGTCTCGCCAAAGGCATCACCGGCGGCTATTTGCCGCTCGCGGCGACGCTGACAACCGACGCCGTTTACGAGGCGTTTCTAGGAACCGTCGCCGACAAGCGAACTTTTTTTCACGGCCACACCTACACGGGAAATCCGCTGGCCTGCGCAGCGGCAAATGCCAACCTCGATGTCTTCGAACAGGAGCGCACACTCGAGCGCATCCAGCCCATCATCGCCACGCTCGCGAGGCAATTGCGATCGGTCGAGGCGATGCCGCACGTCGGCGAGGTACGCCAGCGCGGTCTCATGGTCGGCATCGAGCTGGTCCGCGATCGCAAAACAAAAGCCGAGTACGCTTACGGTGATCGCCTCGGCCACCGCGTCTGCCTGGCCCTCCGCAAGCGGGGAATTCTGTTGCGGCCGCTCGGCAACGTGATCGTGCTGATGCCGCCGTTGTCGTTAACGAGCGATGAAGCAAAAACACTCTGCACGGCTGTATTCGAAGCGATCGACGAAGTATGCGGAAAGTAATACGCACGCCATTTCGAATTTTCGTCACCGGCACCGACACCGGCGTCGGGAAAACTGAAACCGCCGCCGCGCTGCTTTCGCTGCTCGCCGACAGCGGGCACCGACCAGCGCCGTTCAAGCCTTACGAAAGTGGCTGCGCTTCCGTCGCCGCGCCCGCGGACGCGCTGACGCTCAAAACCGCTGCACAAAGCGACGACGATCTCGCGGCCATCTGCCCGCACCGTTTTCGCGCGCCACTTGCGCCGGGCGTTGCCGCGGCGCGACTGGGCTGCCGTTCCGACCTGCGCAAGACGCTGCGTGCCTTTCATACTTTCGACGACCGCGCACTCGTCGTCGAAGGCGCGGGCGGACTATTCGTTCCACTCGATCCCGCACACGACGTCATCGATCTCATCGCGCTGCTCAACCTGCCGGTGCTTCTCGTCGCGCGCGCCAGACTCGGAACGCTCAACCACGTCGCGCTTTCGTTGCATTCGCTCGCAGCGCGCAAGATACCCGTGGCCGCCGTGGTTCTGTCGCGCAGCGAAGCCACGCGCGACCGGTCCGAACGCGGCAACGCGGAACTGATTCGTAGACGCCACCGCGTGCAGGTTCTAGGACCGGTTCCATATGAGGTCGATCCGGGGAGGCGCCGAATCGCCTTTCGCCGCGCACTGCAGCTTCTCGTGAAGACAAGCGGTCGGTGAGAACCCGCCGAGATATTCAACGTGGATATTTTCCACGACTACCCGCGAATCCACGAATCTCAAACGAGGAACTATTGTTGTTTCATGGATTCAAACATTGGCGCCGGTCTTGCAGCCTAGGAATCGTATGACCGCACACCATGCTCGATCCGTCCTTCTTCTTTGTTCGATTTCTTTTCCTGGTTGCAAGTCAGGGTTTAAACCTGGAGAGATTGCGGACGCTGGCGTCGCGGACTCAGGAGGCGTCTATACATCTCCTCTTGCTTCGATTTGCGGTTTGTCGCCCTCAGCCTGCCCTGTTGCGCCAACCTACCCCCAACAACTGATTGATTGGGTCAAACAGTCGCAACCGTTCCGGGGTACGGTCACCACGCTCAACGTCACGTCACCCGACGGTAATCAAGATCCCAGCCGGCAGGTCTATATCCGCGTCGATCAGGCGTGGCCTTCTGATTCATTCCTATCCGGCTTTGTTGGCCTCAATAATGCCGTCATCATGGTGATGAAAGACGCTTCCGCCTTTGCGCCTGGTTACGTGGGGTATTTTTTCGGCACACTTTCGACCGTGGGAAAAAATGTAACCTTGGTGGAATTGGCGCATACCGATTCCAACACAATGTCAAATCTCGATTCTTCGATCCCGGATATTCAGAGACTGCTAAAGGACCGAAAACTCTACGATCAGATAAGCCAATCGAATCTCATTATTCACGGGAAGGTAACGGCAATTACTCCGCTGCCGCATCTCGGAGGTTTCTCGGAACACGAAGCGGATTGGGCTGAGGCATCTGTGGATGTGACGTGCGCACTGCATGGAACCGCGAGCGGCACTTCAGTACCCATTCGTTTCGCCACCAGCAGGGACGTTGCCTGGGTCTCAAAGCCCAAGTTGTTGGTCAACGACGACGCCATTTATCTCCTGCGCGTCGATACGATTACCGGCGAGGCAGGCGCTGCGTATGTCGTTGATGAACCATTGGATGTTCACGCACCCATAGAGACACAACATCTGATCGATCTGATGAGTTGTCCGCCGCGAGAAGCCGGCGACCGGTGCGCTCAGCGAATACCTTGACTTTAAATAACGGATTAGTTATATCGTTTTCCGTGGAGTTGAGCTTCTTCCAAACGAATAGTGGAAATGAGCCAGTACGCGATTACCTGCGTGCGCTTCCGAAAGAAGAGCGCCGTTTCATCGGCGGTTGGCTCCGCGATATTCAGAGGAGCGGTATCGATACGGCCCAAGTCACCACTCGCCATATCGAAGGAAAGCTCTGGGAGCTCAAGCCAGACGCACACCGCATCTTCTACGTGCTCGTTTCAGAATCAGGAATGGTCCTGCTGCACGCCTACAAGAAGCAGGGACAGAAGGCGCCGCGGGGTGAAATTGAAACCGCGAAGAAGCGATTAAACATTGTGCTCGAGAAGGATGAACCATGAGAAAGAAAAAAAATCCGCACATCGGAAGCTCACTGGACGACTGGATCGCCGAGGAGACTGCGCGCGACCCCGACTTCGAGCGGGGCGTCGAAGAGGAGTACACGCGCATCCGGCTTGCCCGCGAACTGCGCGCGCTCCGGGAGCGCAAACATCTCACGCAAGCCCAACTCGCGAAGAAAGTCGGAACGCTTCAGCCGGCGATTGCCAGAATCGAATCGGGCGGCATGACGCCTTCGCTTGATGTTCTTAAAAAAGTCGCGCGGGCACTGGGCGCGCGGCTCGAGGTTCATTTCGTTCCATCTCGGGTTTGATTTGAGGCAGCCGATTAACGTTGATTTACCGCGACGTAGCCACCCAAACCCCGTGCCGCTCGTCCAGGCCTGGTCCGACGTCTTGGAGCAATGCCTGACGATGTCGAATCCGGCAGCCCTGCGTGGAATCCACCTGGATCCGGAGCCAGGCGCGCTGCACGCGTGGGTCGAAACCGAGGAGGACAAGAACCGCTGGGTCGCTGCCCCAGGAAAGTCGCGACGCGCTTCGAAAAGAATGCCGCCAACTTTCTTGGCTTCGTTCTCTTTGCTTCGATTCGAGTTTGGCTTGCCTGAATTTAGGGACAGGCCTTAGTCAGGTCGGAAATCTTTCCCGCAACCTCCCCAACGCCCGCGCCAAATCCGACTTCGCCTTCAGGACCGGCAACATCGGATCCCCTTTCTTCTCCACCCGCGCCGGTACCGTCTTCATCGTAAAGCGTCGCGGATCCAGCCGCCCATTCACTTCACTCCACAACAACGGCGTGGACACCGGCGCACCCGGTTTAGGCCGCACACAAAACGGCGCCGCGATCGTCTTGCCGTGGCCATTCTGCAAAAAGTCAAGATAGACGCGCCCGCCCCGCTTGGCCGGCAAGCGCACCGTCGTCGAAATTTTCGGCAGCTCGCGTTCAACCGCGTGCGCGATCACCTGCGCAAGCCATTTCGACTGTTCGTGCGTGCACTGCCCGCCGAGCGGAATCAGCACGTGCAGCCCCGCTTGCCCGCTGGTCTTCACGAACGAGGCCACCTCGATCTCATCGCAAAGTTTCTTGAGCGCACGCGCCACCTGCACCACATGCGCAAACGGCGCCTCTTTCGGATCGAGATCCAAAATGCACCAGTCGGGCCGCTCAGGCGCCTTCACGCGCGAGGCCCAAACGTGAAACGGAATCGTCCCCATGTTGGCGATGTAGAGCAACGACTCCGCGTCGTCGCAGAGGAAGTAGTCGATCTCCCGTTGCGCCTGTTCGCTCCAAATCCGCTCGGTGCGAATCCAGTCGGGCACAAACGCGGGCGCATCTTTTTGGAAAAACGATTTACCGTCGATGCCGTCTGGATAGCGCGTCAACACCAGCGGCCGGTCGCGCAGATACGGCAAGATCCACGGCGATATTACTTTGTAATACGCGATGAGATCGCCCTTGGTGTAGCCGTCAACCGGCCAATACATTTTGTCAAGATTCGAAAAAGGGAAGCTCTTCTCCCCTCCCCCCTTGCGGGGGAGGGTTAGGGTGGGGGACTCGTCCCCATCCCTCTCCCGCACACACTCTTCCGGCTTCTTGTCGTCGCGCATCCGCAGAAACGCCGGCTGGCGCAGATTCCCGTCTCTCGTCCACTCCTTGTAACGAACCTCCACGCAGAGCAGCGGTTCGACCCACGAAAGCCCCTGCTCCCGCGGACTTTTTCCAATACACGGAGGGTCCGCGCGCGCGAGCAGCGCCAGCCGCGTGCTCAATTCAGCGAGCACCTTCTCCGAAAAGCCACTCCCCACGCGGCCCGCATAAACGAGCTGGCCTTTGTCGAACACGCCAAGCTGCAGCGCGCCAAATCCACCGCGCGATCCTTTGGGCCGCGTAAATCCGACGATCACAAAATCGCCAGTTCGATCGACGCGCACTTTGCACCAATCCGGCGAACGTCCGCGGCGGTAGGGCGAATCAGACTTTTTGGCGACGATTCCCTCGAGCCCGCGCGCGAGAATTTGCTCGAACAGCGCCTCGCCGCGGGTCTCCACGTGATCGGCAAAACGCAGCGCGCCCGAGCGCGGCACGACTTTTTTGAGCAACGCTTTGCGCGTCAGAAGTGGCAACGAACGCAAATCAAAATCATCCACGCCGAGCAGATCGAACGCGAAAAACGTCGCCGGCAGTTCCACCGCCGCGCGCGCGATGTCCGCCGATCGCGTCAGCAGCGCACGCTTTTGCAACAGCTGAAAACTGGGATGTCCCCGTTCATCCAACACGGTGATTTCGCCGTCGAGCACCACATGCTCAAACGGCAACGCCGTGAGCGACCGCGCCAGCTCTGGATAAATGGCCGTGGCATCCAATCCGCGCCGATAGAAAATTTTCGGCCCGTTCTCTTTGGCTGAGATGGCACGAAAGCCGTCGTATTTCAGCTCGAAGATCCAGCCCGGGCGAGAGAAAGGTTTTTCGCGCGTCTCGGCCAGCATCAGCTCGACGTCGCTCGCTTGGACAAACTTCCGCGGCGCGCCGAGCGTTTCAATTTCACGCCGAAGCGCCGTGGCGCGATCACCGGCGTCCCGCAATTCTTCGAGCGTCAATCCAGAAAATATCGAGGCCTGATCAAACGCGGCTTCGGCGGACGTCGAAACGTAAACATCGCGATGCTTGATCAACAACCAATCCTTTGACGCCTCTTTCCCGCCCGCGCCCCTTTTCGTCCGCACGAGCGTCCACTCGCCCCGCAGCTTGTACCCATCCAGCACAAACTCGAGCTTTCCCTTGGCCAACCCCTCGTCCACATCGCCAATCGGCGTCCAACGCCCTTGGTCCCAAACAATCACCGTACCCGCGCCATAATTGCCCTCGGGAATCACGCCTTCGAAATCCGCGTAATCGACCGGATGGTCCTCGACGTGTACGGCCAGACGCTTTTCCGCTGGATCGGGCGACGGCCCTTTCGGCACCGCCCACGACAAGAGCACCCCGCCCCACTCGAGACGAAAATCAAAGTGGAGCCGCCGCGCCGCATGCTTCTGCACCACAAAGAGTCGCGGGCGGGGGGCCGTCGCTCCAAACGGCTCCGGCGTCCGATCCGCCGACCGCTTAGCCCGATACTTGTCCAAATACTTTTCCATTCCGCTGCCTATGTTAGCCTTATTAAATGGCCGCTCGATCAATTAGCTCCGCGACGATTTCCTTTGGATTGGTTTCCATTCCGACCAAACTCTATTCGGCGACGCAGCAACAGAGCGCCATCTCGTTCAATCTCCTTCACGCCAAGTGCTCTTCGCGCCTTAAACAGCAATATATCTGCACGACGGACAACGAGGTCGTGCCCCGTGATCAGATGGTGAAAGGATATGAATTTTCGAAGGATCGATATGTCGTTTTTTCCGAACAGGAATTAAAAGCCCTCGACGAAAAAGCGACGCAAACAATCGAAATTGCCGAGTTCGTTCCGCTCGAGAAAATCGATCCGATCTATTTCGACAAAGCCTATTACCTGGCGCCCGACAAAGGTGCGGCGAAGGCGTTTCACCTGCTGGCCGAGGCGATGAAAAAAACCGGCCGCAATGCCCTGGCCCGCTACGCCGCGCGCGGCAAGCAGTATCTGGTGATGTTGCGGCCCGTCGATGGCGGACTGGTCATGCAACAACTTCTCTACGCCGACGAAGTGCGCCCGCTCGCCGATGTGCCCCTCGACACGTCGGAGGTGAAAGAACCGGAATTGAAGCTTGCGATTCAACTCATCGAACAGATCGCCACTGACGAATTCCATCCCGAAGCGTACGAAGACACCGTGAAGAAACGCGTGCAGGAAGCGATCGACAAGAAAGTTCAGGGCGAGGAGATCGCCGCCGCGCCGACCGAGCAAGCTCCGGTGCAAATCATCGATCTGATGGAAGCGCTCAAGGCGAGCCTTGGTGAATCGAAGGAAACGGCCGCAGCGCGCAAACCAGCCAAACGCGCACCACGGGCGGAAGTGACAAAAATCAAAGCGGGGAAGAAGTAGCGCAAGCTCGTGCTGGAGTCCGACACGAGAATGAGCGATAAACGCGCCCGTGAAACTCTCGATCGTCGTCCCCGTCTTCAACGAAGAACGGACCCTCGAAGAGCTGCTCCGCCGCATCGCCGCCGCGCCGCTTCCCGAGGGCATGGAGCGCGAGATCATCGCCGTCGACGATGGCTCCAGCGACCGTTCGCGCGAGCTCCTGGAGCAGAACAGCACGCCGGGGCTCCGCGTTTTCTTGCAACCCAAAAACCAGGGTAAGGGAGCCGCGCTGCACCGTGGTTTCGCCGAGGCCACCGGCGATTTCGTGGTCGTGCAAGACGCCGATTTGGAATACGACCCGCGCGAATACGCACGGCTGCTCGAGCCGCTCATCGATGGCCGCGCGGACGTGGTGTTCGGCAGCCGCTTTCTCGGCGGCCCGCACCGCGTGCATCTTTTCTGGAACTACGCCGCCAACATCGGGCTCACCACGCTCGCCAACATGGCCTCCAACCTGAACCTCACCGACATGGAGACTTGCTATAAAGTCATGCGGCGCGAGGTCTTGCAGCAGCTCGACTTGAAAGAAAAGCGCTTCGGATTCGAGCCGGAAATCACGGCCAAAGTCGCGCGCCTCAAATGCCGCATTTACGAGGTACCGATCAGTTATTCCGGCCGCGATCACAGCGAAGGAAAAAAGATCGGCTGGAAAGACGGCGTCAGCGCGCTCCGCTGCATCGTGAAATATGGACTTCTAAAACGGTAAGTTGATTCACCATGTATGCATCGCGTGAAGTGGCCCGCGTGTTGGGCGTTTCGGTCAACCAGGTTCGCGCGTTTGTGCGCGCCGGTTTTTTGCAGCCCGAGCGCGGCGCGCGCGGCGAGCTGCGGTTCACGTTTCAAGATCTCGTTTTGCTGCGGGCCGCGCAGGGGTTGATGAATGCGCGCATTTCGGCGCGACGCATTCGGCGGGCGCTGCGCAAACTCTCCGAGCAGCTCACGCCCGACCGGCCGCTGGGCGGTGTGCATATTTCCGCCGAGGGCGACAGCGTCGTCGTGCGCGAAGGAGGCAGGCGCTGGCATCCAGAATCAGGGCAGGTGCTCTTCGATTTCGACGTGGCCGAGGTGGCGAAGAAAGTCGCGCCGCTGACGAGGAAAACCGCCGCTAAAATTTTCGATGCGGCCGGCTGGTATGACCGCGGGTATGACTTGGAAGAGGCCTCGCCCGAAGAGGCCATGGCCGCGTACCGACGCGCGCTGCAGCTCGATCCGACGCATGTCGAGGCCCACGTCAATTTAGGCCGCCTACTCCATGCACGCGGCGACACCGCCGAGGCGCTGGAAGAGTACGAAAGCGCGATGGCCAATTCGCCCGCGGATGCCACGGCGGCGTTTAATCTTGGCGTGGCGCTCGAAGATCTGGGCCGACACGAAGCGGCGTTGATCGCCTACCGGCGCGCGCTGACCGCGGACGAGCGCTGTGCCGACGCGCATTACAATGTCGCGCGCTTGTATGAAGCGACCGGCCAGCGCGACGCAGCGCTGCGACATTGGCGGGCGTACCAGAAGCTCGTGCAAAAATAATGAATATCGCTGGGCTGACGACGGACGATCTCTGCGCTTGGGCCCAAGCACGCGGGGCGACGCCTGCCGCGGCGCGGACATTGGCGCGATTTCTGGTGGCGCGGTTTGCGGGGAAGAAGCCGACGTCGACGCCCGCGCGCGCGTTGCTCGACGCGGCGTCTGCAGAGATCTCGTCTGCGCTGCCCGAGGCCGAAGCGGTGCCTGCGGCAGATGAAACGGTGCGCTTTGCCGTCAAACTCGCGGATGGCGCGGTGGTGGAGACGGTGCTGATTCGGCAACCGGCGCGCTGGACGATCTGCGTGTCGAGCCAGGTGGGGTGTTCGCGCGGGTGCGTGTTTTGCGAGACGGGTCGGCTGGGGCTGACGCGGAATTTGGAGCCGCACGAAATCGTGGCGCAGTACGTGATCGCGCAGCGGCATTTGATCGCGCTGCCGTACCTGCAACTCCCCATCGACCCACAATCTCCCCTCCCCCCTCTGCGGGGGAGGGTCAGGGTGGGGGGACCAGCCAACGTCGTCTTCATGGGAATGGGCGAGCCGCTCGACAATTTGGACGCCGTATTACAAGCGATCAACGTGCTCTCCGACCCGCTCGGATTCGCAGTGCCGATACGGCGCATCACCATCTCCACCGTCGGCATCGTTCCGCAGATGGACGAGCTCTACCGCCGCTCGCGCGCCAACGTCGCGGTGAGTCTGCATGCACTCGAACCGGCCACGCGCCTCAAGCTCTTGCCCATCGCGCGCAAGTGGAGCATCGATGAACTGCGCGCGGCCATTGCGCGATCGCCGCGAACGATTCTTTTGCAATGGACGCTCATCGAGGGTGTCAACGATCGCGAGGCGGATGCCGACGCGCTCCTGGCGTTCGCACGTGCGCTCGACGTGCGCGTGAATTTGATTCCGCTCAATCCCGGTCCCGCTGAAAAGTTGCGCGCACCAACGCTGGCGCAGGTTCGCGCGTTTCAGCGCCGTCTCGCCGATGGGGGATTGCGCACGCTGGTTCGGCTTCCGCATGGACAAGCCGTGGGCGGCGCCTGCGGGCAGTTGGCAGGGAGACGGCGCGTCCCTTTCACAGACCGCGATTGATTCGCGGCCAGAGACGGCATCCGAGTGCAGCCGCTCCTTCGCGCACGCGGTCGTCGGTGGAGGCCACGTCGGCGCAACCGATCTCGGTCCTCCAGATTTCGATGCTCGCGAGATGAATGGCATCTAGCGTGCGAACCGGCGCCGCAAACGGTCTGCGGGCGCGGTCGAGCACGGCCCCGTCCAACACCATCGAGGCAGCAGATGCTTCGAACTGCCGCAATCGCTCCTCGCACAGTCGGAACGCTTTGGGCGCCACCCGACGTCCTCGCGCGGCCCGCGCAAGCGCACGCAACGCTTCCACGGGGGTGAGCGCGCAGGTCACCAACCGCTCGAACGTTTCAATCTCCCGTCCGAGCCGTACATCGCCCTCGAGCACGACGCGCAAGAGCGCACTGCTCTCGACGTAAATCGAGGTCACGTTTCGCCACGTTCAGCGGCGAGGAGCTGGGCGACCGTGCCCTTCTTCAACCGGAGGCCGGACGGCTCGATCCAGCGGCGATCGCGCGGCGTTTGTGCTTCTCGCACCAGCCCACGGCTGACCAGCCGCTCAAACCCCAATGCCGATTCAGGCAATGGGCAGAGTTGGGCCACGGGCCGGCCGTGCTCGGTAACAATGACGGTCTCTCCGGCCATGGCTTTGCGCACGTACGCGGAGAGGTGCGCCTTGAGCGTTCGGATGCCGGTGGATTTCATGAAGACCATTGTAGTCTCACTGTAACTACAAGTCGAGGAAGCCGCTCCTTACGGATGAATCGTCAGGCGCTCGAAACGGCGCTTAAACTTTTCCGATTCGTCGAGAAAGCCGAGCTTCTTCTCCATCTCCGAAAGCACGAGCAGCATCCCGGGATCACGCGGGTTGACCTGCTCGGCCTCTTGCAACATCGATAGCGCCTCCTGCGGCCGGCTGCGCAACTCGAGAAACGCAGCTTTTCCCGTGAGGCAGTAGACATTGCGCGGGCTGTCCCGCAGGCAGCGATCAAACTCAAGCTCGAAGCCGCGCCGAACACCGTCCGACAGGCCCGCGAATTCGGCGCCGTAATTGGCCGGAAAGCCGCGCTTGACAAAATGATACTCGTGCTCGCGAATCAAATTCTCGTGCTCCGGAATCCGGCGAACATAAACGACCGTCACTTCGTCAAAGAAGACCAGCGCCCATTCCGAGCGCATATAAAGATATTCCTGCGTGTCGATAAATCCGATTTGCGGCTGATACGACATGGCCGGCAAGGTATCCATGGCCACGTTGATGGAATAACGGCGCAGAAGGGCCGCAAAGCTATCCGTGCTCGATTTCGCGATGTTCAGCTCGCGCAGAAAATCCATAAATTGCGTTCCGCGGCCGTCCACCGCCACCGGATATTCGGGAAGCTCGTGAATCAGGTAGCCGCCGAAGCTGTAGGGGTTGAGGAGCTGCCCGCGCGGTCTATTGGCTTTGAGAAAAGCGGTGCTGGCGATCGGCAATTCACTCTCGCAGAGCCCCAGCCCGAGCGGCTTGGAAATGGTCTGGACCTGATCCGGAAGGATCCAGCCGTAAGCGACAAGACCGGCGATCCCCACGACCGCGGCCGGCCCTATGCGACCGAATTGTGCTTCAACTTTCTTGAGCAGAAGAATCCCCCCCCGCGCGACGAGGGGCAATAAAAAAAGAACCTGATAATGAATCGACCGAATCTTGACGAGCGTGGCCAGCGTTAAGAGAACGCCAATGACGCCAACAAATAATTGATTGTTCCAGGGCTTGGGCAATGCCCACTTTTTCGCGGCGATAAAAAATGAAAAAACCGCGAAAGCCGAATAGAGCACCCAAAGCTGCAAACACCATCCGCCCTGACTGTGCTGCAAAAGCCCCATCGAAAAAGGCTGAAAATCGGGATTGTTAATCACCGAGCCCTGAGGCGCGGGCATCAGGCTGACCCACACCACCTCTGGGCCGTGAACGCCGAGCGGCGTTGCTACCCAGGTCGCCACGGCCGCCGCAATCCAAAGCGCTTTGTCGCGCGGCCGCAGCACGGCGGGCTCAAAAACAATCGCCGCCGCGAAAAAAAGAATTCCGAAAGGAACGGTGCCAGCGTGAAAGTTGGCCCAGCTTAAGAGGAGAAAAAGACCGACTTGACGTTTTCGCAAGTCCGAAACTTCGGACTGAAAGAGCCAAAGCAAAAGCGCGTAGTGCACCGTCGCGTAGAGATCCGGCCGCATCTGAAAGCGGAACGAGCAGGTGACGTAGATCCAGGCAATGAGAATCGGCGCCAGCGCCGCCGATTGCCACGAATGCTCATCGGCGTGCGCCGAGTGACGAATCAAAAGCAGCGCGACAAAAACCCAGCAACCGATGAGCGCGGCGCGAAGGATTCCGAGAAATGCAAAATCGGGCATGACCCGCGCGGCCAGCGCATCGACCACCGTCGCCAGCCATTCGTGGTTGTAAAAGGTCTTGCCGTAAGCGGTGTGGCTCCAGAGATCGACGGTCTGGATTTTCCAATGCGCGAGAATCTCTTCGCCGTAACGGATTTGGTAAAAAAGATCGTACTCAAACACTTTCCAGAGCGAGAGCGCCGCAAAGAGCGCCGTGATCGGTAGCGCAATCCACAACCAGCGACGTTCCCAGTCCGATGCTTTCATTGCGCGAGAGGGTACACGATCTGGACCTCACCGCCGCCTTGTGGCAAATGCGATCGCATGCAGACGCCTCCGCGTTCCGACTGGTCGCTCGACCGCGCCCTCGCGCACTACAACATCAACGGATGGGGCGGCGGATTCGTCGGCATCAACGACAAGGGCCACCTCACGATTCATCCGCACGGATTGCCCGGGCCGGCCATCGATTTGATGGACGTCATCGAAGACGTTCAGGAGCGCGGCCTCGGTTTTCCCTGCGTGATTCGCTTTCAAGACGTGCTTCGCGCGCGCGTCAAACAAATCAATGAAACCTTCCGCGCGGCGATTCGCGATCACAATTATGGGGGCCACTATTTCGGCGTCTATCCCATCAAAGTGAACCAGATGCGCGAGGTGGTCGAGGAGATTATCGACGCCGGCGCGCCCTACCATTTCGGATTGGAAGCCGGCAGCAAGGGCGAGCTCCTGGTGGTGCTGGCGCACAACACCGACAGCGAGGCCATCACCGTCTGCAATGGCTACAAGGACGAAGAGTTCATGCGGCTGGCGCTGCTCGGCCGCAAGCTCGGACGCAAAATTATCGTGGTGATCGAAAAGCTCTCCGAGCTGCCGCTGCTCTTGCGCGTGGCCGAGGAGATGGGAGTCACGCCGCTCATCGGATTGCGTTCGAAGTTGACCACCAAGGGCGCGGGGAAGTGGGAATCCTCCTCGGGGGACTTCGCAAAATTTGGACTGACCGCACCCGAGCTGATTCAGGCAGTGCAGATTCTCAAAAAGGCTGGCGCCACGGAGCACGTCAAGCTTTTTCATTTTCATATCGGATCGCAATTAACCGATATTCGGACCATTAAAGATGCCGTGAACGAAGGCGCGCGAATTTATTCTAAATTGCGCCAAATGGGCCTCCCGATCGACTATTTCGACGTCGGCGGCGGCTTAGGCGTCGATTACATTGGATCGCACGGTAATGATGTCTCGTCGGTCAACTACACGCCCGAGGAATACGCGGCGGACATCGTCTACACACTGCAGCAGATCTGCCGCGGCGAGCAGGTCCCCGAGCCGAACATCGTCAGCGAATCCGGCCGCGCGCTCACGGCGCACCACTCCTGCATCATCATGAACGTCTTTGGCTCCATCGAAATCGGCGAGGCCAGTGAAGCGGCGGAAGCCGAGCTGCCCTCCGCAGGAGCGCATCGCGTGGTGCGAGAAATGCACGAAATATTAACGGGCCTTAAATCGAATAAATTACGCGAGGCCTATAACGACGCGGTTGCGAAGAAAGAAGAAGCATTAACGATGTTCAAGCTCGGCATTTTGGGACTTGAGGATCGGGCGCTCGTGGAAACGCTCTTTTGGAAGTTGTGCCGGCACCTGGTGGAAATCAATAAACGCAGGAAGCGCGTCCCCACCGAAACCCGCGAACTGGGCGACCGCATCGCCGACCAGTACATGGCCAACTTTTCGCTTTTTCAGAGCGCGCCAGATCATTGGGCGTTCGATCAACTCTTCCCGATGGTGCCGCTGCACCGTCTCGACGAAGCGCCGTCGCGCGACTGCACCGTGGTGGATATCACCTGTGATTCCGACGGAAAAATCGATCGCTTCATTGAATTGGGTGGCGTCGACGAAACGCTCTCGTTGCACCCATTAAAGACGGGCGAACCTTATTATCTCGGTATGTTTTTAACGGGCGCCTACCAAGACATCATGGGCGACATGCACAACCTCTTCGGCCGCGTGAATGAGGTGCACATCTTCGCCGACGACGACGATCCCGAGGATTACTACATTGAAGAAGTGATTCCCGGCGATACCGTGGAAAGCGTCCTGCGCCGTGTGCAGTATGAGCCCGCGGACCTGGCCCGACGCGTGAAGGCGGCATTAGAAGCGCGCATGAAAGAAGGCGGCGTGAAACCGAAAGAGAGCGTTTCGCTGACCGAGTTTTATGAAAAAGTAATGGGCGGATATACCTATTTATCGGGGTTGTAGTCGCCGGCTCGGCTGCCGATTTTCAGCGAAATTAATGTGATGATAAGATCATCACATCTGATGATGGAGGCGAAACATGCCGGGAAACACGCTGATTTCAGTTCGGGTCTCGCTCGAGGTGGCCCGGAGGCTAGACACGCTAGCGCAGGCTACCGACCGGTCGAAGTCTTACGTGGCCGCGCAGGCCATCGAGGAGTTCCTCACCCTTCATGAGTGGCAGGTGAAGGCGATTCATCACGGGATGGCGCAGGCCGACGCGGGCCAGCTCCGCGAACACAGCGAGGCGCGCCGACGTTTGAAGAAGTGGGGACGTAAGTGACCCTTCACTGGACCCCCGACGCGCTCGAGGACCTCGACGAGGCCGGCGCCTACGTCGCCGAGTATCACCCCCGCGCGGCCAGGCGAATGGCGGAGCGGGTGCTGGAGGCGGTTGAGGGCTTGGTTGAATTTCCAAATCTGGGGCGAACCGGTCGTGTACGAACAACGCGCGAACTGGTCGTTTCGGGTACGCCGTTCCTCGTCATCTATCGCGCCAGGTTGGATGAACTACAGGTGATCCGCGTGCTTCATCATGCACGGCGCTGGCCGCCCCAACGGTAATCGGCCGCGGCACCAAGTAGACTTAAGAACAATGCCTCGCCCCAAGAACAACGAAGGCGGCACCGACGTCGTCACCGAGACGGCCAAGCCGAAGCTCGCCCGGCCGCCGATGTACCGGGTGCTCCTCCACAACGACGATTACACCACGCGCGATTTCGTGGTCTTCGTTCTGCAGCACCTCTTCAATAAGAGCGAAACCGATGCCGTGCAGATCATGCTGCATGTGCACCACAATGGCATCGGTGTGGCCGGCGTCTTCACCAGGGAAGTTGCGGAAATGAAGATGAAACGCACGTTGGAGTTGGCGCGGGAGCAGGAATTTCCGCTGCTGGTAACGATCGAACCGGCGGAATAGGGCCTGTCCCGAAATTCGCACGGAAGCCGAGACGAGTGAGCGTGGGTCGGATGCGAGCGAGCGCACGAGGAGGACGCGAAGGCGCACTTTTGGTGCGTCGAGCGGCCCCCGGAGGAGCACGCAATCCGACCGGGCGCTTCCAGCGCCACCTTGCGGGCCGGTCGCGCTTCCAACATGCGCGGCAAGCACGCTTGCAGGCGGCCCGCGATCGCTCGTCGCAGGTCGTGCGAATTCGGGACAGGCCCTCGCCGCATCGATTTGTCGACAACGGCCAACGCCGCGTTACATAGGGTGCATGGCCAATCCGACCGTCGCCAAAGAGCTCCAGGTCACCTTTCAGCGCGCCGTTTCCGCGGCGCGGGAGCGGCGGCACGAATACCTAACGCTCGAGCATCTGCTCTTGGCGCTCACCGAAGACCGCACCGCGCAGCAGGCCATCGAGGCCGCAGGCGGCGATCGCGCGAAGTTGCGCGCGGATTTGGAGCAGTTTCTCGCGGAGCACGGCGAGGCGCTACCCGAGGGTGAAACGCGCGATCCCGCGCAGACGGAAACGGTCGGGCGCGTGCTCCATCGTGCGGCGATGCACGCCATTTCGGCGGAGCGGGCCACCATCGATGGCGGTGCCGTCCTGGTTTCGCTCTACCGCGAACGGGATTCGCACGCGGTCTTTCTCCTCGAAAAACATGGCGTGCAGCGTCTCGACGTGCTGAATTTTCTTTCGCACGGCCTAGCGAAAGAGACCGAAGGCGAGCCCAGCGAGAACAGCGAATCCGGCGCAGGCGAGGCCGAAGAAGCGCCGTCGAAGGACCCGCTCAAGCTCTATACGACCGACCTGGTGGCGCGAGCGGCCGCGGGCGAAATCGATCCGCTGATTGGCCGCGGGCCAGAGCTGGAGCGCACCATTCAAGTGTTGGCGCGGCGCCGCAAAAACAATCCGATCTTCGTCGGCGAACCAGGCGTCGGAAAAACCGCCATCGCCGAGGGGCTGGCGCTGCGCATTCACGAGGGCAGCGTTCCGGAGGCCATCTCCGGCGCACCTGTCTATGGGCTAGACATGGGCGCGCTCATCGCCGGCACCAAGTTTCGCGGACAATTTGAAGAGCGGCTCAAGGGTGTGCTGTCCGCACTCAAGAAAAAGCCCGGGGCGATTCTCTTCATCGATGAAATCCACACCATCGTGGGGGCAGGCGCGACGAGCGGCGGTTCGATGGACGCGTCGAACCTGCTCAAACCCGCGCTCAACGAGGGCTCGCTGCGCTGCATCGGCTCGACCACTCACCAGGAGTACAAGGCGTCCTTCGAAAAGGATCGTGCGCTGGCGCGGCGATTCCAGGTGATCGACGTGGGCGAGCCGACGGTCGAGGAGACGTTCCAAATTCTGCTCGGCCTGCGCAAGCATTACGAGCAGCACCACGGCGTGCACTACACCAACGAAGCGTTGCGCACGGCCGCGGAGCTCTCGGCCAAGCACATCAACGACAAACACCTGCCCGACAAAGCCATCGACGTGATGGACGAATCCGGTGCCGCCGAGCGGCTGCGTCCGACCGATCTGCGCAAAGGCACCGTCGAGGTCGCCGACGTGGAAGCGGTCGTCGCGCGCATCGCCAAGATTCCGCAGAAGACGGTCAGCGCCAAGGACAAAGCCTCGCTGGGCAACATCGCCGAGCAGCTGCGCGCGGTCATCTACGGGCAGGACGCGGCCATCGAGCAGGTGGCCAGCGCCATCAAGCTCGCCCGCGCGGGGCTTGGCGCGCCGGAGAAGCCCATCGGATCGTTCCTCTTCACTGGGCCCACCGGCGTCGGCAAGACGGAGCTGGCCAAGCAGCTGGCCATCGCACTGGGCGTGCAATTTCTGCGGTTCGACATGTCGGAGTACATGGAGAAGCACACCGTGTCGCGGCTGATCGGCGCGCCGCCGGGCTATGTCGGATTCGACCAGGGCGGGCTACTCACCGATTCGATTCGCCGCACGCCTTACGCGGTGCTGGTGCTCGACGAAATCGAAAAAGCGCATCCGGATCTATTCAATATCCTGCTCCAGGTCATGGACCACGCCACGCTGACCGACAACAACGGCCGCAAGGCGGACTTCCGCAACATCGTGCTCATCATGACCACCAACGCCGGCGCCCGCGCGATTTTCTCGGGCACGCTGGGCTTCGGCGGCCAGGAGCGCGTGGGCGATGCCAAGGCGGAGTTGGAGCGGGCCTTCAGCCCGGAGTTCCGCAACCGACTCGATGCGCAGGTCACGTTTGCGCCGCTCGGCAAAGACTCGGTGCTGCGGGTGGTGGACAAGAACCTGGTCGAGCTGCGCGCGCAGCTGGCGGAGAAGAACGTAACGTTGGACGTTACTAACGCCGCGCGGGAGTGGCTCGCGGAGAATGGCTTCTCACGCCAATTCGGCGCGCGGCCGATGGCACGGCTGATTCAGCACGAGATTAAAAAACCGCTGGCGGATGCGATGCTGTTTGGGACGCTGCAGGGCGGAGGCAAAGCTACGGCGGATGTGCTGGACGGGAAGATCGTGGTGGCGGCCGCAACGTGACCACTCGGCGCCCGCGAGGAGTTTTCGGTCGACGTCAATCTCGATTTTCAAAAGCCACCCCAAGACGCTGCGCCGCCCGCCCCAGTGCTCCGTCAGCAGTCCAGAGCTGTGCCCGTGCGATTCGCGCAGAGGCCAGAAGCTGCGCGTCAACCCAGCCAATGCCAGCGCCGTAGAGGTTGTGCATCTCGATGAGCGTCAACACGTCGGCAGGTTCGATGACCGGCGCCGCCTGGAATAGACGAAGGCGCTGAAGAATAGCCGACCTGCGTTGCCCGAGGTTACCCAAAGCGAGCTCACCGAGAACCCATGGGTGAAGAAGCAGCTCATCCTCGGCCTCCAACGCCGCAAGGCGGGGGATCGGCGTTCGCCAATGGTTGATGAGCATCGATGCATCAACCAAGGTCACTTGGATCTCGGCCTCCGAGGGGCGGACCGACGGCGAGGCGCCGACCACGCATCCGGGATCTTGCCACCCAGATCCATCAGATATTTCCACGCAGCCCGACGCACGAGGGCTTGGAGCCCCATCTCGATGGCCGCCGTCTTGGTCGGTGCCCCTGTGTCTTTCATGGCCTGCTCAAGAAGCTCTTGGTCCAAATCCAGTGTCGTTCTCATGCATATCAATATGCATAAATCATATGCATTCGTCAACGCCCATCCACCACGCTTGCGGCCACCCGCTTCGCGCGTTAAGCCTTACGTCTATGCCTACCGACCCTTGGTCCACCGCTCCCGCTGCCGCCGACTTCGCCCAATCGCGCGCCCTCACCGCCAGCGATACCTTCCTGGCCCGCGTCTACCGCTGGATGGCGCTGGGCCTCGCGCTCACCGGCCTGACCGCCTGGGCCATCGCCGGCAGCCCCGAAGCCATGCGCACCATCTTCAGCCACCAGTTCCTCTTCTTCGGTCTAATGATCGCCGAGGTCGGGATGGTCATGGCCTTTACGCCCGTCTCGCGAAGCGCCTCGTTCCCGACGGCGGCAATGATGTTTCTGGCCTACGCCTTCCTCAACGGCATCACGCTCTCGGTAATCGTCTTCAGCTACACCCGCGAATCGGTGGCCTCGACCTTCCTGGTCAGCGCCGGCGCGTTCGGCGCCATGAGCGTCTACGGATCGGTCACCAAGAAGAGCCTGGCCAGTTGGGGCTCGTTCCTGATGATGGGTCTGGTCGGCGTGGTCATCGCTGGTATCGTCAATATCTTTCTGCAGTCAAGCGCGCTCAACTTCCTGCTGGGCTGTGTTGGCGTGGTGACCTTCACGGGCCTCACGGCCTACTACACGCAAATGCTCCGCACCTCGGCCGATCCCGCCGACGGCGGCGCGGCGTTGCGTGGCGCGCTCTTGCTCTATTTGAACTTCATCAACCTCTTTCTGTCGCTTTTGCGACTAATGGGAAAGCGCCGCAACTAGCCATCCAAGGCCAGGCAATCCTCTCGCGCCAGTCTTGACAGAGGCATCCCAATCACGTAATCACGCCCATTCTTTGACCTTCGGGTGCGTCTGCCTTGCGCAGGCGTTCTCGCTTTTTGTCGGAAGTGACCATGCAGAAGACCATCAGCTCCAAGATCGAAACCGTGAAGCGCAACTGGCTCCTCGTCGACCTCAGGGACCAGGTGCTGGGCCGTGCCGCTAGCCAAATCGCGGCCATTCTTCGTGGCAAGCACAAGGTCGAGTTCACGCCGCACATGGACGCGGGTGACTTTGTAGTCGTTATCAATGCCGAGAAGGTGAAGCTGACCGGCAACAAGTTGGCCGACAAGCTCTACTACCACCACTCCAACTACCCGGGCGGCCTCAAGGCAACGCCGGCGGGCAAGCAGCTCGCCAAGCACCCTGAGCGCCTCCTCGAAGACGCCGTGAAGCGGATGCTTCCGCACACGCCGCTCGGACGCCAGCTCTGCCGCAAGCTCAAGGTCTACGCTGGCCCGACCCATCCGCACACCGCGCAGAATCCCGCCGCTTACAAGCTGGCGTACTAGGACTATACTCAATGCCGAGCATTCAAAAGAACGCCGCCACCGGTCGCCGCAAGAACGCCATCGCCCGTGTTCGCCTGACGCCGGGCACCGGTCTCATCACCATCAACGAGCGCCCGATCGACAACTACTTCGGTCGCGAGACGTCGAAGATGGTCTTGGTGGAGCCGCTGACGCTGGTCGAGCAAAAAGACAAGCTCGACGTGGCGATTTCGGTGAAGGGCGGCGGGCTCTCCGGTCAAGCCGGCGCGATTCGGCACGGCATTGCGCGCGCACTCATCATTCTCAACCCCGAATTCCGTCCGCCGCTCAAAAAGGCCGGCTTCCTGACGCGTGACCCGCGCGCCGTGGAACGCAAGAAGTATGGCCAGCCGGGTGCGCGCCGCCGGTTCCAGTTCTCGAAGCGCTAAGCTTCGCCGACGCGACATTCGAAAATGGCCGGGCCTCGACCCGGCCATTTTTATTTCTAGGAACCGCCGTCGCTGCCGGAAGGACCGCAGCAGGCACCGCCAATGCCGCAAGTACCAAGGTTGTCGTCTTCGGTCATCCCCGGCGGACACTGCGGCCCCCCTGCACCAAAGCCAACGCACTTGCCCCCATTCTGTTCGCAAGTCGTTGAGAAACCGCTGTCTGCCTGACCCGCGTCAGAGGGCTCCACGCAGGCGCCGCGCACAGCACAGGTGCTGTTCGAGCAGTTTCCGCTCTTGCAATCCCCGTCAGCTTGGCATTCCGTACCGTTGTCCTTTGCGGTCACGCAGGGCGGCGGGCTCTGGTTGAGATCGCAATAGGCGGCTCCCATGAGACACTGAAAATAAGGATTGGCGGTGTTGGCGCAGGCACCGCTGATGGGCGGCTTCTGGCACTTTCCACTGGGGCAGGCCAGACCGGTCTTGCACCCAGAGATAACGACCTTCAATTCCCCTGGTGCAGGTTCATTGACGCAGCTTTCGCCCTCCTCAGCGGCCGGCGCACACGCCCCCTGTGTCACGGTGCTCGCGCCAAGCCCAATCTCGATCGAGAATCCCTTGCAAGTGAGATCGCTCGCGCACCAGTGGTTCGCGGCAATTCCCGGCCGTTGCTCGCCGCAACTTCCACCTTGAGCGATCTGCGCGACGCAAGCGCTGCCGGCGTCCACGTCTGGTGCCGGGCAGTAGAAACCGGGAGCGCAGTCGTTAGCAAACGAATCGCAGGGTGTGCCCGCAATCGGACGGACGCACTTTTTGTTGACACACGAGAGGCCCAGCTTGCAATCGCCAGCGTTGGCGCACGGCTCGTCCAAGTCGAGCGGCGCGTGGCACTTGCCATTCACACAGGCCAGGCCCTGAGTGGGATCGCATGTGCCGCCGGCAGTGCAGTCCGTTCCAAAGACCAGGTAGGGTGTGCAAGTTGAGGCGCAAACCGGCGCGTTGGGGTCGGCTGACGGCCCACACATTCCGTGCGCGCATTCGAGGTCGAGCAGAGCGGAATCGCAAGCCCCGCCAGAAGCAACGGTGCCACGCAACGTGGCGCGACAGTCCGCGATTACGTAAGTAATTCCGCTGCCGTTGCAGGTCGCTGCGGCGATCGCGTCGAGGCAAGCCTGGGCGTGACTCGCATCGTAGGCAAGGCGTCCAGCACTGATCGCCGTTTGGACGGCGGCGCCATTGAATACCAACTGCCCGTCCTTACACGCCTGGACGAGGTAGTTCGCCTCGTTGAAAGCACACTTGCCGACGAGAGGGCAGGCCTTTGCGTTGGCTTGGGTGGCGAACTGGCTCAACGTCAGCGCGGTGTTTCCGCCATCGGTCTTGCCACCATCCGTGTTCCCACCATCCTTGCTGCCACCATCCTTGCTACCACAATCGTCAACGTTGGTGCAGTTGCCGCCACCGTCGTTCTTCGGACAACCGGCGAGCGTGGCAAGCATGAGAAGCAGTTCGATTCGACGCATAGGGCCTCCTGGCGAACGCCCAGCGTAGCACGACTTCAGCCATTCAAAATAAACCTACCGTCTCGATTTCGCGCGCCACGCCGTTAGCCGTTCCGCAATCGCCTTTTCGTACCCGCTCTGCGGATCCGGATTGTAATACTTTGTAGTACCGAGCGCCTCCGGCAAGTAACGCTCCGCCGTAAAGTGCCCCTCGTGATCATGCGGATACTGGTAACCGGCGCTGTAGCCAAGCTGCTTCATCAGCGCCGTCGGCGCGTTGCGCAGTTTCTCGGGCACCGGCAGCGCGCCCTTCTCTTGAACGTCGGCGCGCGCGGCGTTCAGCGCCCTATAGCTGGCGTTCGATTTGGGCGCGGTGGCGAGATAGGTCACTGCTTGCGCCATCGGAATCGCGCCATCCGGCAAGCCCACCAGCTCGAACGCCTGCAGCGCATCCACCGCTACTCCGAGCGCGCGAGGATCGGCATTGCCGATATCTTCCGCGGCGAAAATCACCATCCGGCGCAGGAGAAACCGCGGCTCCTCCCCGGCGTCCAACATGCGGACCAGGTAGTAGATCGCGGCGTCGGGATCGCTGCCACGCATGCTTTTGATGAACGCGGAGACGACATTGTAGTGCTCGTCGCCGGCCTTGTCGTAGAGAAGCGTGCGCTGCTGCAGCGCTTCGGCGGCATCTTGGCGAGTCAGCGTTTTCTTGGCAGCGGCCTGCGCGGCGCTCCAGGCCACTTCCAGCGCGTTGAGCGCACGACGGGCGTCGCCATCCGCGCGGGCGGCGAGCGTCTCGACGAACTCCGGCGCAGCATCGATCTTTTCAATATCGGCAGCGCGCGTCACCAACGCGGCAATGTGCTCCGGCGAGAGTGGACGCAGCACGAACACGCGGCAGCGCGAAAGGAGCGCGGCGTTCACTTCGAACGACGGATTTTCCGTGGTGGCACCAAGCAGCGTAACCACGCCGCGCTCGACGGAGGGGAGCAACGCGTCCTGCTGCGACTTCGACCAGCGGTGAATTTCGTCGATGAAGAGAACCGTTTTTTTCCCCGAGCGCCGCAGCGATTCCGCGGTCGCAACGACCTCGCGAATTTCCTTCACGCCGGCCAGCACCGCGGAGAGCTGCTCGTACCGCGCCTTCGACGCCTCGGCGAGCAGCCGCGCCAGCGTGGTCTTTCCGCTGCCAGGCGGTCCCCACAAGATCGCCGAGGGGAGCCGCCCCGCTTCGGCTGCGCGCCGCAACAACGCTTCGTGCGCAACGAGATGATCCTGCCCGACAACCTCATCGAGCGTGCGCGGCCGCATTCGCTCGGCCAGCGGGGTCAATTCCGCCGAATGATCGGCAGCGCGGTCGAAGAGATCCATGGGACACGTGATACACTTTTTAACAAACTCAAAAGGGGCCTTCATGACGCGCGGGACGATGCTCGCAATGTTCCTCTCCGTATCGGCGGCGGCAGCGGTCCCAGGCACCATCGACCAGCAGGGTAGAATCCTCAAATCCGACGGAACGCCGGAGGCCAACGCGTCCGTAGGCGCCACCTTCGTGCTTTACGATACCAGCACCGGAGGCACGCCACTGTGGACCGAGCACCATTCCGCGCTGGGCCTCGATCCCAGCGGCTACTACTCGACCGCGCTCGGCGCGATAACGCAATTCCAAACGAATCTTTGGGATGGGCGCTCGCTCTATCTGGGAATCACGCTGGAAGGCGAGGAGGAGATGAAGCCGCGAGAGGCGGTCCAGAGCGTCCCCTACGCGCTCAAGGCTGCGCTCTCCGACAACGCCGCCGCAATTGCCGGCGTGCCCATCGCCACGACCGCGCCTACTGGTGGCCAGGTACTTACGTACGATTCGGCGAGCGCCACTTGGAAACCAGCTGCGCTTTCGGCTCCGGCGGAGGGCGGCGATCTCTCGGGTACTCTGGGCAACGCGATGGTGGCCAAGCTCCAGGGTGTACCGATCGCTTCGACAGCACCTGCGGCGGGACAGATGCTCCTGTTCAATGGGACGCAGTGGGAACCGACAGCGCTGCCGCAGCTCGGAGTCGAACGGCTGGTGCTTAATTTCGAAGAAGGCGGCGGCAACACCACGCCAGTCCTCGATCTCAGCGGCGCGGGCAACAGCGGCACACTCTCCGCCAGCGGTGTCACGCGCGTCACGACCGGGCACAACAACAGCGGCGCCATTCAGTTCACCGGCAGCGGAGGGGTGCTCACCATCGCCAATTCTGCCTCGCTAAACGTCACCAACAACATCACGGTCGAAGCCTGGATCAACATCACAGCCTACCCGTCCGGGCCGGGGTCCGTCTACGTCTTGGACAAACCCAACCAATACGCGCTCGCGATCAACCCGAACGGTTCGCTGGGGTTCGGAATGCCTACGGGCAAGGGAACCACGAACCCGATTCCGCTGGCCACATGGACGCACGTCGCCGCGACTTACGATGGCGTGAACGCCAGCCTCTACGTCAACGGCGCCCTAGCATCGCTAACACCGTGCGCCTGCGGGCCACTCCCGACAACCACGAGCAACTTGGCAATCGGAGCGCAGGCTTCATCGCCCTCAACCACCTCCTTCAACGGCATCGTCGACGAAGTGCGCATCTCGGCGATCGCCAAATCGTTCCGCGCGATACCCGCCTACATCAAATTGGGGATGTCGGTCGCCCAAACCGTGGCCCTCTTTTCGGGTTCCGGGAATGGGGGAAGTGGTCCGATCATCAACTTCGACACCGTCAAAACCGCCAATCGCATGACCTCGTCGTCCAACGGAATCAACGTCAAAGCTGGACACACCTATCGGCTCGAGTCGATCGTCAATCTCTATAACGTCACAGGGGAGTCGGCAGGCTACCTGGGCTACCTCTTTTTCAACGGCTCAACCACAGTCGGAGACGTCTGCTACAGCGGCGTCGCTATCAAAGGCGATACGGGGGTACCGACATCAGCCGGAGCTTACTCCTTCCACGCCGGCTGCCTTGAGATCTACACGCCAACGGCGGACCAGACTATCCAGGTCAAGATCTACGACGCCCAAATCGCTGGGATCCGAAGCGAGTGGAACAGCTACTTGATGGCGACCGAGCTGACCGGCACGTAAGGAGCGGCCTTGGAACTCAACGAAATCCTGCAAACCGCGCTCAAGAGCGGCGCCAGCGACATCCATCTCAAAGCCGGCCTGCCTCCGATGTTTCGCATCGACGGCCAGCTGTTGCCGCTCAAAGACGCGCGCCGCCTGCCGCCGGAGGAGATCGGCCGCATGGCGATGAGCATCATGAACGAATTTCAGCAAGATCGTTTCAAGCGCCAGAACGAGCTCGACCTCGCCTACGGTGTCCCGGGGCTGGGTCGGTTTCGCGTCAATGTTTTTCAGCAACGCGGAGCCATCGGTGTCGTTTTGCGGGTGATTCCATTTAAGATATTGAGTATCGATCAGCTGCTCCTTCCCAAATCGCTGGAGAAGATCGCCGCCGAAGAACGCGGGCTGATCCTGGTCACCGGCACCACCGGCTCGGGCAAGTCCACCACACTGGCGGCGATGATCGACTTCATCAACGCCAACGAGACTTGCCACATCATGACCATCGAGGACCCGATCGAGTTTTTGGTGCGCGACAAACGGTCCATCGTCAACCAGCGCGAGGTGGGCGTCGACACGCAGACCTTCGGCGCCGCGCTGAAGTCCGCGTTGCGGCAGGATCCGGACGTGATTCTGGTCGGCGAAATGCGCGACTTGGAAACGATCGAAACCGCGCTGACCGCCGCCGAAACGGGCCACCTGGTGCTCTCCACCGTGCACACGCTCGACGCCACCGAGACCATCAACCGCATCATCGGCGTCTTTCCGCCGCATCAGCAGAAGCAGGTGCGCTTGCAGTTGGCCAGCGTGATTCGCGGCGTGGTTTCGCAGCGCCTGGTGCCGCGCGCGGACGGCAAAGGGCGCGTGGCCGCGGTCGAGGTCATGGTCGCCAACGGCCGCATTCGGGAGATGATCGAGGACAAGGATCGCACCAAGGAGATTGCCGGCGCCATCGCGCAGTCCTTCGTCAGCTACGGGATGCAAACGTTCGATCAATCGCTGATGAGTCTCTACAAACGGCAGGTCATCACCTACCAAGAAGCGCTGCGCCAGTCGTCGAATCCGGACGATTTCGCGCTGCGCGCCTCGGGTGTCAGCGGAACGAGCGATTCGTCGTGGGACGATTTCGAAGGCGGAACATCGTCGCAGGTGGCGCCGGTCGCGACTCCGGCAACTGCACCCGCTGCGGCGGCGCCGAAAGTGGAACCCATGCTGCTCAAACCGCGGCCGGCTGGAGGAATCGCGCAGCCAACCATGCCGGCGACGGCGCCGGTGGCAAAACCGGCGGCGGTGCGGCCCGTTCAAGCGCAGCCGGTCAAGCCCGCAGAGCCGAAAAAAGAAGAAGCGGCGGACGATGATTTTCAGATCGAGCGGTTCTGACCGGTCAACTTGCTGCAACCGGATTTTTTTCGCCCGTTCGAGTATTAATCCCGCGTGCCTCGCCCACCTGACAGCACCTTTCAGCGAACCGTCCGCCTGCTCGCCGCCCGACCCTACAGCGCGGCCGAGGTTCGCGGGCGGCTCAAGTTGAGCGGCGCGGCCGAGGGCGAAATTGCCGACGCTATTTCCCGCGCGGAGAACCTCGGCTACCTCGACGACAACGCGCTGGCCCGCGCACGCTCGGGGCTCTTTTTGGCGCAGGGATATTCAATAGACCTAGCAGCGCGCAAGCTGGCCCAGAGCGGGTTTGACGAGGTGGACGCCGCCGCGGCTGTGCGCTCCGCGGCGGTGGGCGTGACGGCCGAAGATCTGTGCCGCCGAGCGCTGGAGGCCAAAACGAAAGGCCCCCTTCCGAGCGATCTCGCCACGCGGCGCAAGTTGGGGCGCTACCTAATCCGGCGCGGCCACGACACGCAGCACATCGAGCGCCTGCTCGGCCTCCCCGACGACGTGGAGAAATCGTGAAATTTTTCGCCATCCTGATTCTTGCCTCCATCGGCTGCGCCACCTCGGGTGCCGCGGGCGCCGGCCAAGTCGTGGGCACCGCTGACGAGCCGCTCCCCGCCGAGTTCGCGGGCGACGCCCAGAAGGCTTTCGACAAGGGCGCGCTGGAGGAGAAAGACGGCAATCCGCTACAGGCCCGCCGCTACTTCGAGCACGTCCGCAACAAGTTTCCTTATTCGCAATTTGCGGTGCTGGCCGAACTGGCCTTGGCCGACGACTCCTTCGAGCATGGCCACTTCCTCGAGGCGGCCGAGGCCTACGCGGCCTTCGCGCGGCTGCACCCCAAGCACGCTAAGGTCGACTACGCGGCCTACCGCGCGGCGCTCTCCTATTACAAAGACATGCCGTCCGACTTTTTTCTCTTTCCGCCGGCGCACGAAAAAGATCAGACGCAGGTGAAAGCGGCGCTCAATTCGTTCAACGACTTCTTGGGCGCCTATCCGAAATCCACGCTGGTTGACGAAGCGCGCGACAAGCAGAAGGAAATTCGCACGCGGCTGGCGCACCACGAGGACTACGTCGGCAATTTTTATTACAAGCGCGAAAGGTGGATCGCCGCCGCCAACCGTTACGAAGCGCTGGTGCGCGACTATGCCGGCCTCGGATTCGACGACGAAGCGCTGTGGCGGCTGAGCGATTGCGCCGTGCATTTGGGCGACAAGACGCGCGCGCGAAAAGCGCTGGAGCAGCTCACGAAGGAGTTTCCAGCGAGTGCGCATCAAGCGGCGGCAACCGCGCTGCTCGCTGGCGACCTCCAGGAAAAAGTTCCCGCCTCTGGCGGGTAGCGTTCCGTGCGGTTGTCCATTTTCGCGGCCGTCCTGATCGCGGCTTGCGCGCCAACTTCTGGTTCGATCGACGCCGCGCTCTTGCGCGCGCAACAGGCACCGCCCGCGATTTTCGCCGGGCCCGCGGGCGATTTTCATCCCGCGAGCTTGACATTCGTCGACCGCGCGGGAGATCCGCCGCAATGCGCTGTTCACCTCACCGCGCGCGGTCTTTTGGATGGAGTTCAGGTGAACGCCGAAGGCCAAGAGGAGATCGCGCTGGCCGTCTCCGGGCTGGGCGGCGTGGAGCTGTTGCGCGGAACCTGGGCACCGCGCCTCGGGTCGCTCCTTCGCTTGGTGCGGGCCGTGGCGCGCCCGGCACCGCCTGCGAACTGGGTGCTGCGCTACGACGCGAAAACGGCGACAGTCCGCGAAGGATTTTCCGCGCGCGACGGACGGCCGCAAGCAGCGGCGCGATTTCTTCATCTGACGCGCGACGGAGAAACGTGGAAGTTGGCTGGGATTTCGAACGCTGAATAGTTCATGACTTGCAATGGCCATCCAATTTGGTCATGATCTGGTCATGAAAGAGGTTAATATCGGCGATCTCAAGTCCCACCTCAGCCACTACTTGCGGCTGGTTCAAAAGGGTCAACCCGTTCTCGTGCTCGATCGCAACCGCGTGGTGGCACGCCTCGAGGCGGCGGGTGAAAGCGCGGCAACCGACGACGACGAGGGACGGCGGCGCAGCGCGCTCGAGCGCAAAGGCATCCTGCGGCGCGCGCACAGTACCTTGTCGCGCAAACGGCTCGACGATCTCGTTGCCAAGGCCCCCAAGACCAAGGGCGACATCGTGGCGGTGCTTCTCCAAGAGCGAGAGGAGGGCCTGTGAAGTTTTGGGACAGCTCGGCCCTCGTTCCGCTCCTCGTGCGACAACCGCAAACAAACTTGGCCAAGAAACGCTGGGAAAACGATCCCCACGTGGTCCTCTGGACGATGACCTCCGTCGAAGCAGCGGCGGCTGTTGCGCGCCTGGTGCGGGAGGGCCTGCTCACCAATGAAGGTGGCGCCCAAGCAGAGCGATCTCTCGATGAACTCGTCGCCGCTGCCGACATCGTTTTCGACGTGGATGCCGTGAAGAGCCAAGCGCGGAGATTACTTCGCGTCCATGCGCTCCGTGCGGCGGATGCGCTCCAGCTTGCTGCAGCGGTGACGTGGGCGCAGGGACGACCCGAAGGATTGGGGTTCTATAGTTTCGATGATCGGCTGCTCGTCACTGCCTCGAAAGAAGGCTTTGATGCGCGTGCGGACTAACGGTCCGGCCCGAGCGCGCTGCCTCGCCTTTCTCGTGGCGTCGGCAGGCGCGGTCAGCGCGCACAATCTTCCTCATCCGAAGAAGGACGCCTTCACGCTCTCCGCCAACGGCGTGCGCGCTTTCGTTGATTACGAAGTGAATCCCGGCCCCGACGCGCAAGCAATGCGCGAGCTCTTCGATCGCGATTCCAACGGCCATCTTTCGCCGCCAGAGCAGGAATTGTTCACCGCTTATCTCGTGCGAACGGCGACGCTGTTTTTGAAAGTCACCGCCGACGGCGTGCCGCTGGTCTTCAAACAAATTCGCGTCGTGCCCGATCGGGTGAATGACGACGTGCGATCGTCAGCTTTGTTGGCGGTGACCGTCGAGCTGTTTGCGCCGTGGCCCGGAGCGTGGCCGCACGGCTGGTTCTCGAGCGGGCGGCGGGTGATCATTGAGGATCGATCGAAGATTCGCGACGAGGATGTACCGGCGGTGGTGCGGGTAATGGGGGTGAATATTACGCACACCAGCCAGGGGGAAGCTTTGCCTGATGGGGCTGTTGGAGGGGTTCATCTTGGGGAGGGGGCAGGGTTAGAGATCAAGGTGCAGGAGAAATAGGGGCTGCTGGCTGCGCGTGGGGCTTCCTTAGAAAAAATTTGCCTGGGCGGCGGCCGGAGCCCGACGGCGTGACGGACGTAGCGCCATCGGAGGCCCCTGGCCGACGTGGTTTCTAGAGAGGATCGATCAGATTTGGAGTCACGGCGGCCTCCGACGGCTGGTTTGGCGGCGTCGCGGATTCGAGTGGTGGAGGTTTCGGAGTGGTGATGGAACGCTGTTTGGGTAATCGATAGCGATCTTGATATTTCATCAAGTCCGGCCCGCCAGTCGTCATGGCCACCGTTCAGTCCGTCATAGCCGGGCTTGACCCGGCCATCCACGAGGATTTCGATGCACGTGGATGGCCGGCTCTTCGGCCGGCCATGACGACCTGCGGGCCGGACTTGATGAAATACCAAGATCACGAATCTTGACAAAATGCGCGATCCCTCTCAACCACGAGAGCTCCACCCCACGAATCCGCGACGTCGCCAAACCAGCCGTCGTTCCGCGCCGTGACTCCAAATCTGATCGATCCTCTAAAAAAATCCCGTCGGCCAGGGCGGAACGACGGCGCTACGTTTGGCGGCGTCGCGGGCGATCGGCCGAAAGTCCTCTGCACTGAAACTCGCAACCCAGCACGTCTCTCCCGACCTACCCTAATCAATCCTCCGACGGCAGACGGATGGGCCTTTGCGGCCGCGGTGACTTGCTACCACCCGAATCCGACCCTCCTCCACGCATCCGGTCACCGCGGCCGCAAAGGCACGTCCGTCACGCCGTCGGGCTCCGGCCGCCGCCCAGGCAAAAAGTTTCTAGAGAAGCTGTGCGCGCCAGCGCGTCCAGTCACCCACCGGCAAGGCGAGTTAACCACCCCCGCAACCCACTCTTCGCTGCCGGTGCAGCCGCCTTCGGATTCGCGGGAATTTCCCCCATCGTGGTCACGGTATCGGTCGACGCATCCGCGCCCGCCTCAAAAGCAGCACTCGCCACTTCCGCCAGGTGGCGCAGATAACGATCATCGCCTCCCGCCTCGGCCACAATCTGTACCGCGCGCAACACATCCGGCGCCGGCACGGAATCAAACTGAATGGTGGGCGTTCCGCCGCGCGACGCGGATTTGCCATTGTTGATCTCGTGACCGGTGCGGACGCCCGCATCGTTGCTCCACTCGAGAAACCGGCCTTCCAACGTCATCGTTTGACGGTACGCGCGCCCGAACCAATTGACGTGCGTCGTCACATCCACGCCTTCGCCGGCGTGCCAAACGCGCTTGCCTTGATCGTCGGTTTTTCCCTCGACCATCCGCACGCGCCGCAACGACGTGCCTTTCGCGCGAAGGGAATCGTCAGACATGGTGTCATTTTAGCATATGTTGAATATCCCACGGTGTGGGCCGGAGTCGCCGACTAAACGTGATCCGCCGCACGGCTGTCCGCCAGCCAACTGTGCTAAAAAATGGACAGGAAAAGAGAGGCTCCCCACATGACACGTCGCCTTGTTTTCGCAGCACTCAGCGTGCTCGCCGCGTGCCCGGCGCAGGTCGATCCCAACAATCCCCTCGACCCGTCCACGCCCAAAAACAACATGGCGCGCGCCACGCTGACCGGCACCGTCACGCTGGAATCGCCGGAGAAGAGCGAGGCCGATGGCGGCTTCGATCAGTCGGGTGCGCTGATTTCGCTCGAGGGTGCCAACGTCACCGCGCGCACCGGACCCGATGGCCACTTCGTCTTGGCCGAGGTGCTGCCGGGCGATTACGTCCTGTCCATCTCCAAGGCGGGCTACGAGACGGTGCGCGAGCCGCCGATGAGCATCCCGCTGCAATACGCGGCGGCCAACTCGGTCGACCTCGGCGGTTTCCATCTCAATCTCTCGCGCGGATCCATCGCCGGCACGGCGCTGCTCGACGGCGAAAGCGATTCCACCGGCATCGCTGTCAGCGTGGTCGGCACTCCACACGTGGTGCTGACGGGCGCCGACGGCACGTATCTGCTGACCGGCGTTCCCGAGCAGGCGGGCTACACGCTGGCCTTCACGCACGCCGATTTCAAATCCGCTTCCGCAACGGGCCTCGCCGTCGACGCCAACAAGACCACGCAGGCCGGCACGGTCACGCTCTCCATCTATCCGGGCTCGGTCTCCGGCATGGTCATCCTCACCGCGTCGCCGCAGAAAAACGACGGCGTCACCGTGGTCGCCACGGGCACTACCCACTCCGGAAAGCCCTACACAACGAGCTCGCCCGCCATCACCAACGAGCAGGGCGCGTTTTCACTCACCGGAATACCGCCGGGCTACTACGACTTGCTGGTCCAAAAGCTCGGCTACCGCGATCAGCACGTCTCCGCGGTGGTGGCCGCTGGCGCCAACGCCGACGTGGGCATCACGCGGCTCGTGCAAGCAACCGGCAGCATCATCGGCGTGGCCAAGCTCGATGGCCAGAGCGACAACTCCGGCACGCAGGTGCTGCTCTTTGCAGGCGTGGCCGCGAGCGATGCCGACGGTGGAACCGATGCGGGTATCGCCACGACCGACGGTGGCTTCGCACAAGATCCCTTCGGCACCGCGCTGACCGATCGCGACGGCACCTACAAATTTTCGAACGTCCCCGTCGGGCCCCCTTACGGCCTCGCCTTCTCGCACGTGGGCTACCACCCGACGACCGGCACCGCGACTGTCGTGGCCGATTCCGCTTCGATTCCGTCGCCCGTGACACTCACCACCACACCCGGAACGCTGACCGGTTCGGTGCTTCTCGAGGACAAAGGCCTGGGCGCGGACATCTCGGGCACCACCGTCTCCGTCGAGGGAACCAGCCTCACCGGCCAAACCACGAAAGATGGAAGCTATTCAATAGATCATGTCGGCGCCGGCCAGCACTCCGTGGCAGTCACACGTGCGGGCTACACCACCGGCCGCATTCTGGTGAGCACGCTCCCTGGCGAAATCGTGGCGCTACCGATCATCACGCTGGCCGTGGCCCGCGGCGCCGTCGGTGGAACGCTCGCCGCCGAAGGACGCGGCGACGGCTCTGGCATTCAGGTCTCGCTAACCGGCGGTCCCTCCGGCGAATCCTACAGTGCGCTCACCGACGCCAGCGGATCCTTCCTGATGCAGGGCGTGCGTGTGGGGAGCTACTCGCTCACCGCCAAGCTGCGCGCCTATGCGATCTATTCGTCGCCGGTATTCCAAGTACAGGCTGGACTGACCGCGCAATTTCAGAGCGCCACGATCACGCTCTCGCTCTTGCGCACCGGCCAAGTCTCGGGCGCGGCGCTCCTGGGCACCGCCGATCAATCCGGCACCACGGTGCTCCTGTCGGGCAGCGATCTCAACGGCACGGCGGTGGCGCAGAGCACCTCCACCCAGAAGGACGGCAGCTACGCGTTCACCGCACTGCCCGAGGGAACTTACGCCGCGGCCTTCAGCCACGCCGGTTACACGGCGAGCGCGTTGCCACCAGCGGCCGTCGCGGCCGGCGCCACGGTGCAACTACCTTCCGTCAAGCTTTTGCAAGCCAAGGGCGACGTCGCGGGACAACTGCTCCTCGAGGGCGCGACCGATCACAGCGGGATCGTGGTCAGCGTCTCCAGCGGCGGCGCCACGGTAGCGTCGGCGACCAGCGATAGCGGCGGAAATTTTCAATTGAGCGGCCTCTCCACGCTCGGCAATCCCTATGCGCTAATTTCGAAACATAAAGATTATACGCCACTGAGTATTACGACATTCAGTGTCGCCGCGGACCTCTCCACCACCGTCCCCGCGGCGCCCGGCACGCTGGCGCTCATTCGGACCGCGCGGATCGCCGGTACGGTTTCCCTCGAGGGCGGCACCTCTTCAACCGGCGTTACCGCGGTGATCACCGGCAGCGACCTGAACGGCGCCGCGGTCAACACCACCGGCAGCGCCGCATCCGACGGTACTTTTAGCTTCGGCGCCTTGGTCGCCGGGCAATACACACTGGCGCTCTCCAAGACGGGCTTCGTCGGAAACACCGTCACCGGGCTCTCGCTCGCCACCGGTCAGACGCTGACCCTCCCCGCGGTGCAACTCGCCATTTCGCGCGGCGGCGTGGCTGGCAAATTCCTCCTCGCCGGCGCCACCGATCACTCGGGTACGCTGGTGGCCGCGGCGGGCGCTTCCACGCTCACCGGCGCCGACGGATCCTTCACGCTCGGCGGCCTCTCCTCGGGAACCTTCACCGTCACCGCGTCGCACCTGGCCTTTGCGAGCTCCACCTCCACCGCGTTCACCGTCACGCAAGGCTCGCTCGCACAACTCGGCAGCACCACGTTGCAACCCGATAGCTCCGGCTCGCTCTCCGGCCTCGTCGCGTTGGAAGGCACGTCCAGCGCCGCCGGCGTCACCGTGGCGCTGGCGGGAACGACCTTCGCCGGTAAAGCGCTCACCGCCTCCACCACCAGCGACACCAGCGGCAACTACACCTTCCTGGGGCTGGTCTCTGGCAGCTACGGCCTCACCTTCACACTCACGAGCTACGCCGCAGCGCAGCTCGCCTCCATGGCCGTCGCGCCCGGCGTCGCGGTGGTGGCCTCACCGATTACACTCAGTATCGCCCGAGGATCGCTGACTGGCACCATCACGCTGGCCGGCCACACCGACGCCTCGGGCACGGTCGTTTCAATTGCAGGAGCCACCGCGGTAACGGCCACCGACGGCAGCTTCTCCTTCACGGGACTCGCCGTCGGCAACTACACACCGGTCGCGCAACACACGGCCTATGTCACCGCCACGCTCCCGGCCTACGCCGTCACGCTGGGCGCCACCGCCCATGCCAGCGCGGTGCAGCTCGCGCTCGACACGACGGGATCGGTCGCCGGCACCGCAACGCTCGAAGGCAGCAGCTCGGCCAGCGGCATTGCCGTCGCGCTCACCGGCTCGGACGTCAACGGCACCGCCGTCACGCTGACGGCCATCACCAACTCGAGCGGGAGCTACCGCGTCGCTACCGTCCCCGCGGGAACCTACGCGGTCGATCTCTCCAAGGCAGGCTACGTCGGCGTGCACAGCGGCGGGCTCACGGTCACGCCAGGACTCGCGCTCACCGTCTCGGCCGCCGCGCTCACCATCAGCCGTGGCAGCGTCTCGGGACAACTCCTCTTGGCTGGACTTACCGACGCCAGCGGCACCACCGTGGCCATCGACGGCACCAGCCTCACCGCGGTCACGGGCACCGATGGTACATTCAGTATCGGAGGCATTCCCGCCGGCACCTACACCTATTCCGCGCGCCACACCGGCTACACAAACTTTGGCTCGGCCTCGTTCACCATCGCGCAGGGATCGCAGCTCACGGTCCCCAGCACGGCGGCCACGATGGCGCTCTCGTCCGGCGCGTCGATCACCGGCACCGTGGCACTCGAAGGCGGCGCCGATCCCACCGGCGTGGTCGTTTCGCTCTCGGGCACCGACCAGACCGGCGCGGCCGTCACCAAGACCACCGCCGCAGCCAAGAGCGGCGCCTATTCCTTGACGGCGCTCGCCGCGGGCAACTACGCCATCGCGCTTTCCTTCTCGGGATACATCACAACCTCGCTCGCGGCGGTCTCGCTCTCCGTGGGAGGCACGTACGCCGAGCCGGCCACCACGCTCGCCATCGCGCGCGGCACCGTCGCCGGAACGTTGACCGCGCCCGGCGCCTCCACCAACTCCGGAACGCTCGTGCAGATCGCCGGCACCAGCCTCGTCGGCACCACCGGCCAAGACGGCAGCTTCGCCATCGCAAGCGTCCCCGCTGGCAAGTACGATCTCGTGGCCTCCCGCACGGGCTACTCCACCTTCACCACCGCCACCCAGTTTACGGTTTCGCTCGGGCAGACCACCACGCTCACCACGGCGGCGCTCACCATCGACAGCAGCGCCTCCATCGCGGGCACCTGCACCGCGACGGGTGCATCGTCGCCCGTCAGCGCCTTGCAACTTGCTGGCAGTGACTTCAACGGCAAGACCATCACCTCCGCCAGCAGCACCGCGAACAATGGCTCTTTCACCCTGCTTTCGCTTCCCGCCGGAAGTTACACCGTCACTTGCACGCACGCGGGCTTCAACTCCGCCCAATCGGGAACCATCACGCTCTCGCAGGGACAGCAGGCCACCGGCACCACGCTTGCGCTCTCCGTCGCCACCGGCACGCTCGCGGGATCGGTCGCCTTCTCGACGGGCACCATCACCGGCTTCACCGCGGACAGCGATCTCTCTGGCATCGGCGTCGCGCTCACGGGACCCTCCGCCGATCTGGCGCGCCCGCTCGTCGCGGTCACCGACTCCGCGGGTAACTACACCTTCAGCGGCGTCCCGGTGAGCTTCAGCGCAGCCGCGTACACCGTCGCCGCCACGCGCCGTGGCTACAACGCCACGTCCACCACCGTCACCGCACTGGCTGGCCAAACCGTCTCCGCCTCGGCGCTCTCGCTGATCGTCTCCTCGGCAAACCTGTCCGGCACCGTCACCGTTCCCGCGCCCGCGGCCGACGCCAGCGGCGTCGCGGTGGTGCTCTCCGGCAGCGCCTTCAACGGAACCGCCTTCTCACGCAACGCGGACGCCGCCACCAACGCCGCGGGCAAATACACCTTCACAGGACTTCCGTCCGGCCAATACACGATGGTCTTCTCGCTCGCTGGCTTCAGCTCGGTAACCGTCGGCACCGCCGTTCCCGTGCCATCTAGCAGCACTCCCCCGAACCTTCTCGGACCGTCCCCAACCCTGGTGCGCGGTGTCGGCGATCTGGTCGGCACGCTCACCGTGAGCGACGGCGGATCGGGCGCCACCACCGACGCTTCGGGCGTCACCGTCCGCGTAAACGGCGCCGATCTTCTCGGCGTCAGCTACCAAGCCAACACCGACGTGACGGGAGCTTTCAGCATCCGCAACATTCCGGTGAGCCCAACGGGCGCTAGCTACACGGTGACCGCCACCAAGACGAACTACGTCACCGCAACCTCCAGCGCGGTCGTCACGGCGACCGCAATTCCGGTCACCGTCACCGGACTCTCGCTCGCGGTGAACGTCTCCACCGTGACCGGAATCGTCTCGGTACCGTCACCCGCCGCCGACGCTTCAGGCGTGACCGCTACACTCTCTGGATCCTTCGGTGGCGTGGCTTGGTCCCACTCAAGTGACGCACCCTCGGCAGCCGACGGAACTTTCACCTTCACCAAAGTCCCGCCCGGAACCTTCACACTGCGGCTTTCCCTGGCCGGCTTCGACACCGTCGTCGTCCCGGGAATTACGGTCGCTCCCGGCGCGAGCATTCCCATCGCTGCGCAAGCGCTTCACCGCTCCTCGGGCAACCTCTACGGCCATGTTGCGCTGAGCGCGAATGGCACGGGCCTCGGCTTCGCCGCATCCGACTCCATCGGCGTCAATGTCACCGTCACCGGAACCGGTCTCGACGGCTCCTTCGGCACCAGCAGCGACAGCAACGGAAACTGGACCGTCGCCGCGATTCCCGTCTCCATCACCGGCGGCAGCTACACGGTCACAGCCAGCAAAGCCGGATTCATCAGCACCATACAGACGGCCACGGTCATCGCCTCCTCCAGCACGCAGGTCGCCGATTTTACACTCAGTGTAGCGCCCTTCACGCTGCCCGGATCAGTGACCGTGCAAGGCGCCACCGACAGCGCAGGTGTTACGGCGACGCTCGCTGGTATCGCCTTCAACGGCGCGTCCTATTCGAAAGCCGCCTCCGCGCTAACGAACGCCGCCGGCAACTACACGATCACCAGCGTTCCGGCCGGCAACTACAGCGTCACGCTCACGAAGAACAGCTCCTACACGCCGCTCATCTTGACGCCGGTCGTGGTGTCTCCGCCGCCCGCTTCGTTACCGACGCTCTCGGGCACGCTGCTTCGCACCACCGGAACTTTCTCCGGCCACGTCACGCCCGGTGCGGGCTCCACGGGCCTCGGCATCTCGGCTGGCGATTCCGCGGGCATCACCGTCGCTGTTAGCGACGGCTCCTTGGCCGCCAACTTCGGCGCCGTCACCGACTCCGCGGGCAACTACTCCATCGCCGGGATTCCTGCACCGCTCACGCCGGGCGCTACCTATACACTCAATGTAAGCAAGGCCGGTTTCGCCGGCGCCAACGGGACGGGCACGCTCACGTCGGGGCTGCCGGTCACCGTCTCGGACATCGCCATAACAGCGCTCGGCAACACGCTCACCGGCTGCGTCGTCGTTCCCTCGCCGGCGACCGATTCCTCGGGTGTCACGGCGTCGCTCTCCGGCGTGGCCTTCAACGGCACCGCCTATGTGAAGAGCGCCAACGGAACGTCCGTCACCGATGATTCGTGCCCCGGCAAAACCGGCCGCTACACCTTCAGCAACGTCGCCAATGGCAGCTACACCATCGCGCTCACGCGTACGGCCTACGCCGCGCTTTCACTCTCGGGAATCACCGTGGCTGGGGCGGCGATCACGTTGCCCACCGCAACGCTCAAACGCGACTCCGGGAGCATCAACGGCACCGTGGCCTTCAGCGCCGGAGGCACGGGCCTCACGCTGAACTCCACCGACCGCACCGGTGCCACCGTCACCGTCACCGGCAACGATCTCGTCGGCACCTGGACGGCAACGACCGACAGCTCCGGCAATTTCACAATCGCGAGCATCCCGGCCAACGTAAATGCCGGCACCTATACCGTCACCGTTACCAAAGCCCATTACGTCGCTGCGGGAACGGCTAGTGTCACGGTCACCGCGGGCCAAACGATCACTGCGGCGGGGCTAACGCTGACCGTCGATGCGGGCGGTTTGCAAGCAACACTTGGCCTCCTGGATTTCGCTAGCGGAACGACCTACACCGCCATCACCGCGTCACTGAGCGGAATCGCGTTCAACGGCGCCGCGGTCTCGGCGGGAAACCAATCCACCAACGCGACGACCGGCGTTGCCACCTGGACCTCGCTACCCCCGGGAACCTACGCGCTCGCCGCAAGTTTGGCGGGCCATACCAGTGTCTCGTTACCCGATATTCCAGTGAGCGGAGGCCACACCACGCCGGTCAGCGCCAACCTCGTGGATCAAATCGCGCCGACCGATCCCACCATCACCAGCTCGCGCCTCTCCCCGACCAACGCGACCTCGACAACGATCTCGCTCTCCCAGCCCAGCAGCGACGCGACGGCGCCCGCCAATAACTTCGTTCCAACCAGCGGCTCGGGAAGCTATCAGTATCGCGTCTGCAGCCCGAAGTGCGCGGCAACCGATCCTTGGACAAGCTGGGACGGGAGTCCACTGCCCGGCGTTCCGCTGGTCAGTGGCAAGGACAACAACATCTTCGTCTACGCCGTTGACGCCGCACAGAACGCGAGTGGCACGTCCGTGATCACCGTCCACACTGAGTCGATCAAACCCGGCGCACCGCTAAGCGTACAAGTCGACAACCGCAACGGATCGGCGCGAATAATATGGTCGGCACCTGCCGCCAATGGCTCTTCGCTTCCGATTGCCGGGTACCGCGTCTACTATGGACCCATCGCGGGCACGGGATCCTCGTGGACAGAATACAGCGGCAGCGTCGCTTCGCAGGGACCGTCCCCTATCGATGTGGGCAGCCGCCACGAGTTCGTCTTTTCCGGCCTTTCGAACACGAGCCCCTTCTACGTCAAGATCTCGGCCTACGACACGGTCACCGATCCTTCACCCAACGAGACCAACCCCTCGTCGGGCGGGCTTCTGGTCAATCCGAATCTCGCACCGATGGATCGCGCGGTGCACATGGCAGCGCCCTCCTACACAAACTCCATGAGCGTTCAGCGAGACACGGTCTTCATCTCGTCGGGTTCAGCGTCGCCCTACACCATCAATGCGTACACCTACGACGCCTACGGAAGTCTCGTCCTCCACTCGCAACCCACGCCATTCACCAACGCGCAGGCCAAAGTGATTGTTGCCGACGGTCGCGCGCTCTTCGCCTTTGATCCAGCTGGCGCGGGCATTGACGAAATCGACATCGGCGACATCGGCAACATCAAACTCAACTACGCTACCGACCGCACGGGGTCCCGCGTCGATCACCTGCTTCCGCTTCACCGCGGCGACGTCGGCGGCACGGGAAAATCGCACGGGATCATCACCTACAAGGATCTCGGAACGGCCAAGCAGCGCATCGAGGGTTTTACCTACTACCCTGACCATCTCGGGATCGGCGTCCAGAACTTTACGCTCGACCTTCACACCCAGACGGCACCCTACGATGTGCAGTCCGCCGGCAACCATATTTTCACACTCCACCGCGGTGCTGGTTGGGGATCGGTCTACATCGATGCGTACACCGTCGCGGCCGACTGGAAGTCGATCACCTACGACAGCGGGATAAGCGTGGCCGATCCCCAGGGCGGGTTCAACTACCCGGTCGCGTTCGTCGTCGACTGGCCCTATGTCTACTTCTCCTCCGCTGGTTCACAGCTCTCCACCGCAACCCTCACCTCTGCCTGGACATCGGCAGTGACTTTTTCGGCGGTCAGCAAGGGCGGCAACCTCAGCAGCGCCGCCGACAGGATGTTCGTCACTGGCGGCTATCTCTACGCCGTAGAGGATCCCGGCTATGGCCAGGTCGCCGTGGAGGCGTTCGACCTCTCGTCGCCCACGCTCCCTTTGGCTGCAGGGAACTATCAGTTCAACGTCCCACAGGAGCTTGGGTACCTGGCCGGGATCGGCAGCGCGGCGCTTGCTGGGTCAAATCTCTTCCTGCTCTTCAAATCCGAAGCGAGCGACTGGGTCTACCCCTACTACGGCAATTCCCAGGGTGAATTGGAAGTCGTCGAGCTCGGCGGTCCGCGTCTTACCCTCAACACCGACGCGACCAAACCCGACAACTACGGCGCTGGCGCGGCGCAGATCCGCGGCTCCCGTGCCATTGCCTCGATCACCGATCTCAACACCACCACGGCCGAGCTCGTCGACATCGACCTCCACACTGCCTCGACCACCGGCTTCGGTGGATTCACGCGATCGGCGACTTGGCCTTCGACCTTGGGAGGCCAGGTCGATAAAGCCGGTGGCATGGGACCCATGGTCGTGGCGGGCGACTACGCCTACGCCGTTCATCGCGACACGGCCACGGTGGCAATCTATGACGTGAGCGCACCGCCCGCGCTAGGCGCCGCCATCGTTACATCGGCCGCCGCGCCTGCCACCATCACCGCACTCGCGGTCACCAACGACTACCTGCTGGCAGCCGTCGACTCGAGCAGCTACTTCGAGCGGTGGGACCTGACCAACATCACGGCACTCGTCGGGCCCACCACGACTTCGGTACACACCCAAGCGGGAGGCCATGGAATCGACGTTTACGGCCGCTACGCTTACGTCGGCACGAGCACTGGCTTTTGCATCGTCGACTACCGCTCCACGCCGAACCCCGTGGAGATGTCCTGCGTTACTCTCGGCACCACCGTCGGCGGTGTCCACGTCGATGCGGGCAAGCTCTATCTCTCGCTCGACTACTACGCATCGCCGACCATCAAGATCTACGACCTCTCCAATCCAACGAGCCCCAGCGCACTCGCCTCGGCACCACTCACCGGAAGTCAGATATGGCAATTCCAGCGGCTCGGCCCCTACCTGCTCTCTACGCAACACGGCAGCAGCGTCTTCACTGGCCTCGCAGCCAACGATCTCAGCCAGGCAGGCCAACCGCTCATTGGGACCTCCGCGGTCCGGTTGCCGTTGCCAAACGTGTTTGGTGTCAGCGGTCCGTTTGTCGTGGTCCCCGAATATGATCGCGGCCTTGTGCTCTTCCGGATGTACTAGCCTCGCGCGGATCATGTGACTACAATGACCACATGCGAGCCGCGCGAAAGGTCGGTGCCCGAGAGTTGAAGATGCGACTTGGTCACTACATTCGCGCTGTCCGCGAGGGTGCAACGCTCGTCGTGACCGAGCGCGGCGAAGCGGTGGCAGAGCTGCGACCCTTGCCTCGCACCAGGGGCATCGATGCACGGCTCGACGCTCTGCAAGCAGCCGGACTTCTCACGCGCGGCTCCGGCGCACCGCGGCCTCCGTTTCGCCCCATCAAGGTAAAAGGCAAGCCACTGGGCCGCACGCTCGAGGAAGATCGCGAGGATCGCTTCTGATTCACTACTTTGACGCCAGTGCGCTTCTGAAGCTTTACGTCGAAGAAACCGGCTCGTCGTTCGTACGCAAGTTGTTCCGGGAGTCGTCATCGGCGACCTGCCGTCTGACCGAGGCCGAAATTGGATCGGCGTTGGCGAGGCGGCTGCGCGAAGGAGGTCTGTCGCCTTCCGCTCTCGATGAAGCGTTGGCCATGTTGCGCGCAGACCTGGTGCGTATGCACATCGTGGAGCTAGCAGCGCCTCTGGTCGCCTCGTTGCATGCGCTTTTTTCAAGGCATCCCTTGCGCACGGGCGACGCGCTTCATCTCGCCGCAGCAATCATCCTGCGCGAGGGTGTCGGCACCGACGTTGATTTCGTGGGCTACGATGATCGGTTGTGCAGCGCCGCGCGCCTCGAGGGGTTTCGCGTCAGGCCGTAAGCTTGTACGTCCTACAGCACGCACCGTGAGCCGATGAAATATTCGGCCTGGCCCTTCAACTATCCATACCTTGGCTATCCCACGGTGTGGGCCGGAGTCGCCGACTAAACGTGATCCGCCGCACGGCTGTCCGCCAGCCAACTGTGCTAAAAAATGGACAGGAAAAGAGAGGCTCCCCACATGACTCGCCGCCTTGTTTTCGCAGCACTCAGCGTGCTCGCCGCGTGCCCGGCGCAGGTCGATCCCAACAATCCCCTCGACCCGTCCACGCCCAAAAACAACATGGCGCGCGCCACGCTGACCGGCACCGTCACGCTGGAATCGCCGGAGAAGAGCGAGGCCGATGGCGGCTTCGATCAGTCGGGTGCGCTGATTTCGCTCGAGGGTGCCAACGTCACCGCGCGCACCGGACCCGATGGCCACTTCGTCTTGGCCGAGGTGCTGCCGGGCGATTACGTCCTGTCCATCTCCAAGGCGGGCTACGAGACGGTGCGCGAGCCGCCGATGAGCATCCCGCTGCAATACGCGGCGGCCAACTCGGTCGACCTCGGCGGTTTCCATCTCAATCTCTCGCGCGGATCCATCGCCGGCACGGCGCTGCTCGACGGCGAAAGCGATTCCACCGGCATCGCTGTCAGCGTGGTCGGCACTCCACACGTGGTGCTGACGGGCGCCGACGGCACGTATCTGCTGACCGGCGTTCCCGAGCAGGCGGGCTACACGCTGGCCTTCACGCACGCCGATTTCAAATCCGCTTCCGCAACGGGCCTCGCCGTCGACGCCAACAAGACCACGCAGGCCGGCACGGTCACGCTCTCCATCTATCCGGGCTCGGTCTCCGGCATGGTCATCCTCACCGCGTCGCCGCAGAAAAACGACGGCGTCACCGTGGTCGCCACGGGCACTACCCACTCCGGAAAGCCCTACACAACGAGCTCGCCCGCCATCACCAACGAGCAGGGCGCGTTTTCACTCACCGGAATACCGCCGGGCTACTACGACTTGCTGGTCCAAAAGCTCGGCTACCGCGATCAGCACGTCTCCGCGGTGGTGGCCGCTGGCGCCAACGCCGACGTGGGCATCACGCGGCTCGTGCAAGCAACCGGCAGCATCATCGGCGTGGCCAAGCTCGATGGCCAGAGCGACAACTCCGGCACGCAGGTGCTGCTCTTTGCAGGCGTGGCCGCGAGCGATGCCGACGGTGGAACCGATGCGGGTATCGCCACGACCGACGGTGGCTTCGCACAAGATCCCTTCGGCACCGCGCTGACCGATCGCGACGGCACCTACAAATTTTCGAACGTCCCCGTCGGGCCCCCTTACGGCCTCGCCTTCTCGCACGTGGGCTACCACCCGACGACCGGCACCGCGACTGTCGTGGCCGATTCCGCTTCGATTCCGTCGCCCGTGACACTCACCACCACACCCGGAACGCTGACCGGTTCGGTGCTTCTCGAGGACAAAGGCCTGGGCGCGGACATCTCGGGCACCACCGTCTCCGTCGAGGGAACCAGCCTCACCGGCCAAACCACGAAAGATGGAAGCTATTCAATAGATCATGTCGGCGCCGGCCAGCACTCCGTGGCAGTCACACGTGCGGGCTACACCACCGGCCGCATTCTGGTGAGCACGCTCCCTGGCGAAATCGTGGCGCTACCGATCATCACGCTGGCCGTGGCCCGCGGCGCCGTCGGTGGAACGCTCGCCGCCGAAGGACGCGGCGACGGCTCTGGCATTCAGGTCTCGCTAACCGGCGGTCCCTCCGGCGAATCCTACAGTGCGCTCACCGACGCCAGCGGATCCTTCCTGATGCAGGGCGTGCGTGTGGGGAGCTACTCGCTCACCGCCAAGCTGCGCGCCTATGCGATCTATTCGTCGCCGGTATTCCAAGTACAGGCTGGACTGACCGCGCAATTTCAGAGCGCCACGATCACGCTCTCGCTCTTGCGCACCGGCCAAGTCTCGGGCGCGGCGCTCCTGGGCACCGCCGATCAATCCGGCACCACGGTGCTCCTGTCGGGCAGCGATCTCAACGGCACGGCGGTGGCGCAGAGCACCTCCACCCAGAAGGACGGCAGCTACGCGTTCACCGCACTGCCCGAGGGAACTTACGCCGCGGCCTTCAGCCACGCCGGTTACACGGCGAGCGCGTTGCCACCAGCGGCCGTCGCGGCCGGCGCCACGGTGCAACTACCTTCCGTCAAGCTTTTGCAAGCCAAGGGCGACGTCGCGGGACAACTGCTCCTCGAGGGCGCGACCGATCACAGCGGGATCGTGGTCAGCGTCTCCAGCGGCGGCGCCACGGTAGCGTCGGCGACCAGCGATAGCGGCGGAAATTTTCAATTGAGCGGCCTCTCCACGCTCGGCAATCCCTATGCGCTAATTTCGAAACATAAAGATTATACGCCACTGAGTATTACGACATTCAGTGTCGCCGCGGACCTCTCCACCACCGTCCCCGCGGCGCCCGGCACGCTGGCGCTCATTCGGACCGCGCGGATCGCCGGTACGGTTTCCCTCGAGGGCGGCACCTCTTCAACCGGCGTTACCGCGGTGATCACCGGCAGCGACCTGAACGGCGCCGCGGTCAACACCACCGGCAGCGCCGCATCCGACGGTACTTTTAGCTTCGGCGCCTTGGTCGCCGGGCAATACACACTGGCGCTCTCCAAGACGGGCTTCGTCGGAAACACCGTCACCGGGCTCTCGCTCGCCACCGGTCAGACGCTGACCCTCCCCGCGGTGCAACTCGCCATTTCGCGCGGCGGCGTGGCTGGCAAATTCCTCCTCGCCGGCGCCACCGATCACTCGGGTACGCTGGTGGCCGCGGCGGGCGCTTCCACGCTCACCGGCGCCGACGGATCCTTCACGCTCGGCGGCCTCTCCTCGGGAACCTTCACCGTCACCGCGTCGCACCTGGCCTTTGCGAGCTCCACCTCCACCGCGTTCACCGTCACGCAAGGCTCGCTCGCACAACTCGGCAGCACCACGTTGCAACCCGATAGCTCCGGCTCGCTCTCCGGCCTCGTCGCGTTGGAAGGCACGTCCAGCGCCGCCGGCGTCACCGTGGCGCTGGCGGGAACGACCTTCGCCGGTAAAGCGCTCACCGCCTCCACCACCAGCGACACCAGCGGCAACTACACCTTCCTGGGGCTGGTCTCTGGCAGCTACGGCCTCACCTTCACACTCACGAGCTACGCCGCAGCGCAGCTCGCCTCCATGGCCGTCGCGCCCGGCGTCGCGGTGGTGGCCTCACCGATTACACTCAGTATCGCCCGAGGATCGCTGACTGGCACCATCACGCTGGCCGGCCACACCGACGCCTCGGGCACGGTCGTTTCAATTGCAGGAGCCACCGCGGTAACGGCCACCGACGGCAGCTTCTCCTTCACGGGACTCGCCGTCGGCAACTACACACCGGTCGCGCAACACACGGCCTATGTCACCGCCACGCTCCCGGCCTACGCCGTCACGCTGGGCGCCACCGCCCATGCCAGCGCGGTGCAGCTCGCGCTCGACACGACGGGATCGGTCGCCGGCACCGCAACGCTCGAAGGCAGCAGCTCGGCCAGCGGCATTGCCGTCGCGCTCACCGGCTCGGACGTCAACGGCACCGCCGTCACGCTGACGGCCATCACCAACTCGAGCGGGAGCTACCGCGTCGCTACCGTCCCCGCGGGAACCTACGCGGTCGATCTCTCCAAGGCAGGCTACGTCGGCGTGCACAGCGGCGGGCTCACGGTCACGCCAGGACTCGCGCTCACCGTCTCGGCCGCCGCGCTCACCATCAGCCGTGGCAGCGTCTCGGGACAACTCCTCTTGGCTGGACTTACCGACGCCAGCGGCACCACCGTGGCCATCGACGGCACCAGCCTCACCGCGGTCACGGGCACCGATGGTACATTCAGTATCGGAGGCATTCCCGCCGGCACCTACACCTATTCCGCGCGCCACACCGGCTACACAAACTTTGGCTCGGCCTCGTTCACCATCGCGCAGGGATCGCAGCTCACGGTCCCCAGCACGGCGGCCACGATGGCGCTCTCGTCCGGCGCGTCGATCACCGGCACCGTGGCACTCGAAGGCGGCGCCGATCCCACCGGCGTGGTCGTTTCGCTCTCGGGCACCGACCAGACCGGCGCGGCCGTCACCAAGACCACCGCCGCAGCCAAGAGCGGCGCCTATTCCTTGACGGCGCTCGCCGCGGGCAACTACGCCATCGCGCTTTCCTTCTCGGGATACATCACAACCTCGCTCGCGGCGGTCTCGCTCTCCGTGGGAGGCACGTACGCCGAGCCGGCCACCACGCTCGCCATCGCGCGCGGCACCGTCGCCGGAACGTTGACCGCGCCCGGCGCCTCCACCAACTCCGGAACGCTCGTGCAGATCGCCGGCACCAGCCTCGTCGGCACCACCGGCCAAGACGGCAGCTTCGCCATCGCAAGCGTCCCCGCTGGCAAGTACGATCTCGTGGCCTCCCGCACGGGCTACTCCACCTTCACCACCGCCACCCAGTTTACGGTTTCGCTCGGGCAGACCACCACGCTCACCACGGCGGCGCTCACCATCGACAGCAGCGCCTCCATCGCGGGCACCTGCACCGCGACGGGTGCATCGTCGCCCGTCAGCGCCTTGCAACTTGCTGGCAGTGACTTCAACGGCAAGACCATCACCTCCGCCAGCAGCACCGCGAACAATGGCTCTTTCACCCTGCTTTCGCTTCCCGCCGGAAGTTACACCGTCACTTGCACGCACGCGGGCTTCAACTCCGCCCAATCGGGAACCATCACGCTCTCGCAGGGACAGCAGGCCACCGGCACCACGCTTGCGCTCTCCGTCGCCACCGGCACGCTCGCGGGATCGGTCGCCTTCTCGACGGGCACCATCACCGGCTTCACCGCGGACAGCGATCTCTCTGGCATCGGCGTCGCGCTCACGGGACCCTCCGCCGATCTGGCGCGCCCGCTCGTCGCGGTCACCGACTCCGCGGGTAACTACACCTTCAGCGGCGTCCCGGTGAGCTTCAGCGCAGCGCAGTATTCAGCCACCACAACCCGCCGCGGCTACGCCGTAGCGTCGGTCAACGTCACCGCGCTCGCGGGCCAAACTGTAACTGCGCCGGCGCTTACGCTAACCGCCCTCGCCAGCAACGTAAGCGGTCTGGTGACGGTGCCCGCGCCTGCCGCCAACAACAGCGGAGTCTCGGTAGCATTGACTGGAAATACATTCAATGGAACAACATTTTCCCGCAGCGCTGACGCCAAGAGCAATGCCGCCGGGCAGTACGCTTTCACCGCAATCCCCGCCGGCCAATACACGGTAACCTTCTCGCTCAAGGGCTACGACGATTTTACGCAGACCTTGAACATTCCGGTGCCCGCCAGCAGCACGCCGCCGTCGATCGCTGGGCCAAACCCCAACCTATCGCGCTCGCTGGGCACCTTGGCCGGAACGATCGCCGCCACCGACGGCTCAACCGGTGTCACGCCCGACGCCAGCGGCATCACCGTGCGCGTCACGGGCACCGACCTGCTCGGCGTCACCTACCAGTGCGTGACGGACGCCAGCGGCGGCTTCAGCCTCGCGCAGATTCCGGTGAGCCCCTCGGGCACGGCCTACACGGTGAGTGCCAGCAAGGCGAGCTACACCTCGTCGAGCGCCACGGCGAAGGTCATTGCGGGCACCTCGACCACGGTCACCGGACTAGCCATCGCCATCAACGCGGGAAGTTTGGGCGGCACCGTCAGCGTTCCGCAACCGCCGGCGAGCGATTCGTCGGGCGTGTCGGCCAGCATCTCGGGCACGGCCTTCAACGGTTCGGCCTTCTCGCACGCCGCCAACGCCACCTCCGCCGCCAACGGTGGCTACACCTTCTCCAACGTTCCGCCGGGCACCTACACCCTCACGCTCTCGCTCACAGGCTTCAACCAGGCCATCGTTTCCGGGATCGCCGTAGCCGCGGGGACCAGCGTCACCGCGACGGCGCAGACGCTTTCCCGCGCTACCGGCAGCCTCCACGGCCAGGTCACACTGGCGGCCAACGGCACGGGGCTCGGCTTTGCCGCGAACGATTCGGCCGGCGTGAGCGTAACGGTCTCTGGCACCAACATCGGCGGCTCGTTCGGTGCCACGACCGACGTCAACGGCAACTGGGGAATCGTCTCCATTCCGGTCGGCGTTCCCGCCGGCAGCTACACCATCACGGCCGCAAAGAGCGGATTCGTGAGCTCCAGCACATCGGTCCTCGTGGCCGCGGGACTCGACACGCAGGCCTCCGATCTTACACTCAATGTAGCGCCCTACGCGCTCACCGGAACGGCCACCGTCCAGGACGCAGCCAGCAACGCCGGCGTCACCGCGACGCTCGCAGGCGTGGCCTTCAACGGCGCCTCCTACACCGCCTCGGCCGCGGCGCCCAGCAACGCGGCGGGAGTCTTCAACTTCACCGCGGTCCCCGCCGGGAACTACACAGCAACGCTCTCCAAGAACAGCTCCTACACGGCGCTCACCATCTCGCCGGTGGTCGTAGCCGCGCCGCCGGCATCGCTGCCTTCGCTGTCCGGCACGCTGTCACGCGCGTCGGGAACCTTCTCCGGCCACGTGACTGCGCAGTCCACTTCACCGTCGACAGGGCTTACCATCGCAACGGCGGATTCCGCGGGCATCACGGTGGCAGTCAGCGATTCATCGCTTTCGGCCAACTTTGGCGCGGTCACCGACTCCGCGGGCAACTATTCGATCGCCGGCATTCCCGCACCGCTCACGCCGGGCGCTACCTACACACTCAAGGTGAGCAAGGCCGGGTTCCAGAGCGCCACGGGCTCCGGGACGCTCACGCCGGGATCGGCGGTCACGGTATCCGACATCGCCCTCAACGCGCTCGGCAGCACCATCACCGGCTGCGTCGTCGTACCCTCTCCTGCTGAGAATTCCACGGGCGTGACCGCGACGCTTTCGGGCGTCGCCTTCAACGGCACCTCGTATACCAAGTCCGCGACCGGCCCATCTAGCGGAACGACGTGCGGCGGCGTTGCCGGGTCAACCTACACGTTCATCAACGTCGCCAATGGCACCTACTCGATTACGCTCGCCCGAACAGCCTTCGCCACTACGACGCTCGACGGAATCACGGTCGCCAGCAGCGACACCACAGTGCCTTCGGTTACGCTGAGTCGCTCGAGCGGAACCGTCGCTGGCACGGTAACGTTTAACGCTGGCGGGACTGGGATCACCCTCGGCGGCAGCGACAAGGAGGGTGCGACCATCAAGATCGATGGCGATGATCTCAGGGACACCGGGCCGTGGACCACCAGCACCGATTCTTCGGGCAACTTTTCGCTCGGCGGCATCCCCGCGACGGTGAACGGCGGAACCTACAGGGTCTCTGTCGACAAACACCACTACAGCGCGAGCGCGGCGGCCACGGTCACAGTCAGCGCAGGAGGCACCGCCACCGCCACCGGCCTAACGCTTACCGTCTCCGCTGGAACGCTGCGAACAACCTATGGTCTCAAAGACTTCGGCAGCAGCGGAACCATCGGTCACGCCGGCGTCGTCGTTGCGCTCAGCGGCACGGCTTTCAACGGTTCGGCGGTTTCACGCGGCAATCAGGTTACCAATGCCTCGACGGGCATCGCCACCTTCTCAAACCTCCCTTCAGGAAGCTACGCGGTGACGGCGACCTTTCCAGGGCACACCAGTTCCTCTAATGCCGGCCAGACCGTGGACGACGGCGGAACCACTGACGTCAGCGACAACTTGGTGGACATCATCGCACCCAGCATGCCGAAGATCGCGAGCTCCAAGACGTCGCCAACCACCTCATCAACCGCCAACATCTCGCTGGTTCAGCACAGCAGCGACAACACGCAGCCGACCAACAACTTCACGCCCGTAAGCGGCGCGGGCAGCTACCAGTACCGCGTCTGCAGCCCGAGCTGCGCGGACGACACCGGCTGGGCGAGTTGGACGGGGGCGGCGCCGCAAGCGGTGCCACTCGTGAATGGCGTCGACAACAATATCCACGTCTACGCGGTCGACGCGGCAGGAAACAGCAGCGCCACCACCTTCGTCACCGTCCACATGGAGAATTCGACACCGGCGGCGCCCACGAATGTCCACGTCGACAACCGGCAAAACGGAGCCCGCGTGAGCTGGACGGCGGTAGCGTCGATCTCAAGCCTCCCCATTGCGGGATACAAGGTCTATTACGGCCCCATCGCCGCAACCACGGCCGATGCCTACACGGGCTTTCTCGCCGCGCAGGGGCCGTCGCCAATCGACGTGGGCAACCGCACCGATCTGATGCTCACGAGCCTGCCCAACGGCAGCGCCTTCTACGTCGCTGTGGTGGCCTATGACTCCGCGGTCGACCCGGGCCCGAACGTCTCCACCACCATCACGCCCTACAAGGTGAATCCCAACACAGCGCCGCTCGACCGCGCCGTGCACGTGGAAGTTTCCGCCTACTCCAACTCGATCGCGGTGCAGCGCGAGAACGTATTCGTCTCGTCGGGGCAAAGCGCGCCCTACACCATCACGGCCTACGCCTACGATCGCTATGGGGCATTAACGACGCTCGGATCGATTCAGGATTACCGAGCCAAGTACCTGGTCGCTGACAGCAACCGCACGCTGTACGGATTCGACCCGGCCATGAGTTGTTCTGGAACGGAGACAAACAATTGTGGCGTTTCGGTTATTGACTCCGGCAACCCGATCAACCTACGCAACGTCTATGGCGGTAATCCCCTCCCGTCGCCATCCGACCTGCCGCAGGCCCGAGTCGATCACCTGGTACCAATCCACCATGGCGACATTGGTGGCGTCGGAAAGACGCACGGCGTTTTTACCTTTCTCGGTACGTTTGGCGGACTGAAGGGCAAGTACGCCATCGCGACCTACACCGACTTCGTTAGCGCGGGGATACCAGCCTTCGATCACTTGGACATTGACGCACCCGACTCCAACGCGATGGCGCTGGATCTTCAGACCGTAGCCGCGGACGTCCAGGTCGCTTTCCCCTTCGTCTTCGTCCTCCACAACAACCCGTTGGTTCTTGAGCAGTATCGGATTTCCGACGACTTCAAGCACATCACGCTGGTCACCAGCCGGTCGGTGCCGACGGGCTCTTACGGAGCGCTTGCCATCGATATGGGTCGACTTGACTCCTACGCTTATGTCACAGGCGATAAGGGACTCTTCGTCGCGCCGATCCCGGCCGGCACGCTCGGCTCATTCGACCGCAAGAGCACCGTTCACAATACGGCGACCAAGCTCATGGTTGTAGGCGACCTGTTAATCGCCTCGGAGCAGTACGGCTACGGCGTAACCGCCATCGAGGAGTTCACGCTCAACGATGCGTCGCTACCCACCTGGGTCGGCAACTACGAGATGAACGTTCCGAGCGAAATCCAAGGCAGCCTCAACTACGCCGTCGACATGGGCCTGTCGGGGTCGAACCTCTTCATGCTCAGCAACTACGGCGGTCCCCCAGGCCCCAGCGCGATCGACGTGATCGAGATGGGCGGCCCGCGCGTGACCACCTTCGAAAACTCCGTCTATCCAAACAACATCGGCGCGGCTACCGCGGCGCGCATTCGCGGTTCGCGTGGCATCGTGCTGCTGAACTCCACCAGCGGCACCTTCACGTTGTCGAACCTCGACCTGCACAGGGACCTGGCGCCGGGATTCATCTCCTCGAGCACCCTCGCCCCGACGTTCGACTCGAACTGCACCACGTTCCTTGGGAACTTCGCTTACGCCCTCCCGATGACCACAGCCAACGACTACGCGTTTGTCGCGCAGGCCAACGATCCAGCCTACCTGGGAGTTGGCACCTGCACCCCGACCAACAAGATTTTTGTCTATGACTTGGGAACACCGAACGGGATGGTCGCCGGGCCCATCGCCACCATCACCGCCAGCGGTCCAGTCACGGGCCTGGCTGCCGCCAACGACTACCTGATCGCCAGCGAGGACCGCGATGGGATCTACGGCGAAATCTGGGACCTGACCAACATTACCGCCCCCGTGCAGAGTACGATTACTTCCAGTAGCGGCGTGGACCATGGGCGCAGCGTCGAGTTGCAAGGCACCTTTGCCTACGTCGGCACGGCCTCCGGTTTCTGCGTGGTCGATTTCTTTGCGAAGACCGAGAAGGTCTGCCTTTCTAGCTCCGCCGTGGATGGCATCTATCCAGACGGCCCGCGCCTCTACACCTCGCACGGCGCTTCGGGTATCGATGTTTACGACATCTCGCGGGCGTACCATCCAACCGTGGCACCCGACTATCCGCGGCACCTCGACGCCACAGGCAGCGTCAGCGCAACCTTCCCGACCTTTGGCAGCGTCGGTTCGGGCGGCGCGCTCGTGCGAACCGGGCCCTACCTGGTTGGGCCGCAGATGTCTTCCTCCCCGAGCTTCAACGGAATCGCGGGATTCGACCTATCGTTGCCGATGCCGAATGTGGTGGGCGCCTACGGTGGCCTCACCGCCGCCAGCCGCGAAGTCTTCGGCCTCTCCGGGCCGCTGCTCCTCGTCCCCGACGAGCAGAACGGCGTGACGCTGCTCAAGATGTATTGACGTCCGTCGAGCTTGAATTCTATCGTGGGTACAGCGCTGCAAGCATGTTCGACTTCAGCCTCGGCGCGCTGGCGTTCACGTATTCCTGGAGACCCAGGACGACCAAGGCTACTACACGTATCAATTCGATATCTTCCCTGGGAGAAAGTCGAAGTCGAACTCTCTCGCTCGTGAATCGAGGTCTAAAGCACGTCCCTAAAACGCGTCGTCGTCCTCGGGCAGAATTTCCTGCGCCACGATCTCATTCCACAGCACGAGAATCGGCGCTTCTGCTTCGGCCGCATCCAGAGCGGCAGCGGTTCTTGCATGACGAATTCCTTAAGGGTCAGCGCGCCGTCGCCAAACATGGGGCCTCCGCCCAAGTGTATCACCTGAGCGAATTATTCGCTTTTCTCCTCTGTTCTGCGTGACAGCCCGACAATCCGCGGTTACGCTTCGCTAGGCAGTCCATCGAGGAGGCGCACACGTGTCCATCTTCTTCAAGACCGACGACAAGAAGGGCGAACCCCAGAAATCGCGCTCGCTTCCGCTCTTGCCGCTGCGCGACATCGTGGTCTTTCCGCACATGGTGGTGCCACTGTTCGTCGGCCGGGAGCGTTCCATCGCCGCGCTCGAAGAGGCCATGGCCCACGACAAGGAAATCCTCCTCTCGGCGCAGAAAAAAGCCAAGACCAACGACCCCACCGCGGATGACATTTTCTCAACCGGAACGCTGGGCACCATCATCCAGCTCTTGCGGTTGCCCGACGGCACGGTGAAGGTACTGGTCGAGGGCAAGCGGCGCGCGCGCGTTCGGCGGTTCGTCCCTTGCGACAAATATTTTTTGGTGGAGTGTGAAGAGATCGAGGAGACGGCCGAGCGCACGGTCGAGTTGGAGGCACTGGAGCGCTCGGTGCGGGCCACGTTCGAGGCCTACGTCAAGCTCAACAAGCGCGTCCCGCCGGAGATGTTGATGTCGGTGGCCTCTATCGAGGACCCGGCGCGGTTGGCGGACACCATCGTGGCGCATCTGTCGCTCAAGCTATCGGACAAGCAGGAGATTTTGGAGCTGGAAAACCCGGCCAAGAGGCTGGAGCGCATCTACGAATTGATGCAGGGCGAGATCGAGATTTTGCAGGTGGAGCGCAAGATCCGCACCCGCGTCAAGAAGCAGATGGAGAAGACGCAGAAGGAATATTACCTCAACGAGCAGATGCAGGCGATTCAGAAGGAGCTGGGCGATCGGGACGAGTTCAAGAACGAGATCACCGAGCTGGAAGACAAGATCAAGACCAAGAAGATGTCGAAGGAGGCGCAGCTCAAAATCAAGAAGGAGCTGAAAAAGCTGAAGATGATGTCGCCGATGAGCGCCGAGGCGACGGTGGTGCGCAACTACATTGATTGGATTTTGAGCCTGCCCTGGTACGAGTACACCAAGGACAAGCTCGACATCGTGGAGGCGGAGCGGATTCTCAACGCCGACCACTACGGGCTGCGCAAGGCCAAGGACCGGATTCTCGAGTACTTGTCGGTGCAGGCGCTGGTCGAGAAGATCCGCGGGCCGATCTTGTGCCTGGTGGGGCCGCCGGGCGTGGGCAAGACCTCGCTGGCGCGCAGCATCGCCCGGGCCATGGAGCGCAAGTTCATTCGCGTGTCGCTGGGCGGCGTGCGCGACGAGGCGGAAATTCGCGGCCACCGGCGCACCTACATCGGCGCGATGCCAGGGAAGATCGTTCAAAACATCAAGAAGGCCGGCAGCGGCAACCCGATCTTCTTGCTGGACGAAATCGACAAAATGTCAACCGACTTCCGCGGCGATCCCTCGTCGGCGCTCCTGGAAGTCCTGGACCCGGAGCAAAACCACAACTTCAACGATCACTATCTCGACCTCGATTACGATTTGTCGAAAGTGATGTTCATCTGCACCGCGAACACGCTGCACGGAATCCCTATCCCGCTGCAAGACCGGCTGGAGGTGATTCGTATCGCCGGCTACACCGACTTGGAGAAGTTCTCCATCGCGCGGCGCTACCTGGTCCCCAAGCAGATCGAAGCCAACGGCCTCACGGGAATGCCGGTCACGGTGAAGACCTCGGCCATCAAAGAAATCGCGCACCGCTACACGCGCGAGGCCGGCGTCCGCAATCTCGAGCGCACCATCGGCGCGGTCTGCCGCAAAGTGGCCAAGGACCTGCTCAAGAGCGGCACCAAGGACCAAGCGGTGGTGATCAACAAGAAGAAAGTCCACAAGCTGCTGGGGCCGCCGGTGTTCCGCTACGGCACGACAGAAGAGCGCGACGAGATCGGTCTCGTCACAGGCCTGGCCTGGACCGAAGTGGGCGGCGAGCTTCTCCAAACGGAAGTCACGGTGATGCCCGGCAAGGGCAAACTCATCCTTACTGGCAAGCTCGGCGACGTGATGCAGGAGAGCGCGCAGGCGGCGCTCAGTTATGTACGCAGTCGGGCGACTGCACTGGGCCTCGACGCTAAATTCGTGGAGAGCGTCGACATTCACGTCCACGTCGTCGAGGGCGCGGTGCCCAAAGACGGTCCCTCAGCGGGCGTGACCATGGCCACGGCGATCATCAGCGCCTTGTGCAAGATTCCGGTGCGCAAGGATCTTGCCATGACTGGCGAAATCACACTGCGCGGCCGCGTGCTGCCGATCGGCGGGCTCAAGGAGAAAGCGCTGGCGGCACACCGCGGCGGGTTCAAGACGATCCTGATTCCGAAGCAGAACAAAAAAGACATCCGCGAAATCCCGAAGGCCGTGCGTGGCGAGCTAAAAATTATTCCGGTCGAACATATGGACGAGGTGCTGCGCGCGGCGCTGCTTCCGGCGAATCCAGAGACGTTTTTCAAGTTCGCGCCAGAGGTGAAGGAAGCGACGTCGGTGGTGGCAGCCGTTGCGGCAGGAGTACCGTTGCAACCCGGTGCTATTTCCAACCCCCCTTGACGGGGGAGGGTCAGGGTGGGGGAGCGCCTGCGACTCAGCGTCTCAAAATGAGACATCTCCGAAACATCGGCGGTCATCTATTACACGCACAAGACGGCGCACGGCGATGGGCAAAACTGCCCGAGCGGCGTCGTGTTTCTCCTCGAGGGAGAGAGCTAACGCGCATGGGGTCCTGGTAACTAGAGCGCGCGCGTCCGTCGCACCTGGTGCACTAATGCTCCTTCAGGTATGGGACGCCCAGCGCGTTCGTTTTGGCATCAAAATTGCTTTGTTTCTGACGTTCCCAAGGGAGACGCTCATGCGAACGAAATTTCAGTCCGTGAATCTGCTCGTGCTCGCCCTCGCCACAGTCGCCACAGCCTGCTCGCCTGCAACGACCCCCAACGCCGGCGGCATCACGACGGCAGTGACGCCGTCCATCACAAGCCTCTCTCCTCCGGGAGCCAACGCGGGATCGCTGTCCTTCGTCCTCACCGTCTTCGGCAAAGGCTTCACGTCCACCTCTTCGGTGCGATGGAACGGCGCGCCTCGCTTCACCACCTTCGTCAACGGCACAACGCTAAGCGCGTCAATCGATGCGGCGGACGTGGCCACGACCGGCACCGCGAACATCGAGGTAAAAAACGGATCCACGCTTTCCAACGCGGCGTCCTTCACCATCGCCAGCAACGGATCCACCGGCGGCGGCAATGGAACGACGCAGAGTCTCTCGTCGCTCAGTCCGAGCTCGGCCTTTGCCGGCGGTTCTGGATTCACCTTGACGGTTGCCGGCTACGGGTTCAATGGCAGTTCAATCATCCAGTGGAACGGCACCGCGCGCACGACCACGTACATCGACAGCGGTCACCTCTCCACGCTTATCTCCTCCAGCGACGTCTTCGCGGTGGGAAACTTCCAGGTGACTGTGTTCACGCCTTCGGTGGGAACATCGAATGCCCTCGTCTTCGTCGTTTCTTTCTCGAATTCCACGAGCCCCGTTCCCGCGTTGACCAGCCTTTCACCCGCGACTGCCACCGCTGGAAGCCCGGCGTTTGTGCTGACCGTCAACGGCAGCAACTTCGTTTCCGACTCCATGGTCTCTTGGAATGGCGCGCTGCGTACCACGACCTTTATGAGCACCTCTCAGCTCCTGGCGAGCATCGTTGCCGCGGACGTGCAGAACAGCGGCACCGTGGCGGTGGTCGTGACGAGCCCGGCCCCGGGCGGCGGGGCAAGCAACGCGATCGCCTTCTCCGTCACGGTGACTGGGAGCACTACGGGGGGCGCCACGACCAGCGGAGCCACGACCGGTGGCGGCACAACTGCCGGCGGAACCACGGGGGGGGCAACAACCGGCTCTGGAACCACGGGTTCGGGCACCACGGGTAGCGGAACAACCGGAGGCACTACCCCAGGAACCCCAACCACACTCGCCGCGGGCGCGCACCACAGCTGCACCGTGGCGAGCGGCCGCGCTTATTGCTGGGGCGCCAACGACCACGGCCAACTCGGCAATGGCACGGTCAGCAACAGCCTCGTCCCAGTGGCGATCACGGGCCTCGGTACGAACGTGCAAGCAATCACCGCAGGTTTCGACATATCCTGCGCCATCGTCGGAGGCGCGGCCTACTGCTGGGGCGCCAACGATCACGGCCAACTCGGCAACGCCACCACGGTCCCCAGCGCAACGCCGGTTCTGGTGGCAGGTCTCTCGTCCGGCGTGCAGGCCATCAGCGCTGGACTCGGCCAACACGTCTGCGCAATCGCCAACGACGCCGCCTATTGTTGGGGCAAAAACGACAGCGGCCAACTCGGCGACTTAAGCCAGGGTGACAGCTCAACGCCAATGCTCGTTCCCTCGTTTAATACCGGTGTGTCGGCCATTGCGGTGGGCGCGGCGCACAGCTGCATGATCGCCGGCGGTGCCGTCGGCTGTTGGGGAAATGATTTTTCTAGTCAAATTGGAGACGGCGTCCCCGTCGGCGGAGCAGGGTACCGTCTTGCACCGGTGTGGGTGATCGCTTCCGGTGGTCAGGCCATCGCCGCGGGCGGGTCGCACAGCTGCGCGGTGGTGAACGGCGCCGCACAATGCTGGGGTCTAAACAATTACTTCCAGATCGGCAACCCGAACGACTTCTTCGTCCCCGCCTACACGCCAACCGCCGTGCTCTCTCTCTCCGCTGGCGTGACCGCCGTCGCCGACGGCACTTCGTTTTCCTGCGGCCTGATGAACGGTGGTGCGCAGTGCTGGGGAGACAACACCAACGGTCAGTTGGGAACGGGCGCAGCTGGCGCACTTCCAGCGCAAGTCTACGGGCTCGCCGCGAACGTGACGGCGATCGCCGCGGGCGACCAGCACGCCTGCGCAGTGATTGCCAGCGTCGTGCGGTGCTGGGGCGCGAACGAGAGCGGTCAGTTGGGCACCAACACCACGGTGGCCAGCACAACGCCGCTTGATGTAGGACCGTTCGAATAATGATCCCAACCACGCTCGCGCTCCTTCTCGCCGCTGCGCCACGGCTCTCGCCCGACGTTCGTCCCACGCATTACGCGCTTACGATCAACGTGCACGATCTCGCGGCGGCGACTTTCATAGGCCATGAAACGATTGACGTAACGCTGGCCAAACCCACGCGCGTCGTGACCCTGCACGCACGTGACTTAACATTTTCGCAAGTCACTGCCGCGGGTCAGATCGCGCTGGTGGCGCTCGACGCGGACGCGCAAACCGCGACCCTCAACTTTCAAAACGCACTGCCGGCCGGCAAGACGACACTGAATATCGATTGGACCGCACCCTTCAATCCGCAGTTGCGCGGCCTCTACAAAAGCCGTCACGGCGGCCGAACTTTCGCGTCCACGATGTTCGAATCCGCCGATGCGCGTGGCATGTTTCCCTGCTTCGACGAGCCGGGCTTCAAGGCCACGTTCAGGCTGACCGTGGTCGCGCCGCCGAACGTCGCGGTGATCAGCAACACGCCCGGCAAGCGCCTTCTCTACGCGAGCAAGACGCAGCAGACGATGGTGTTCGACGAGACGCCGCCGCTGCCAACTTACCTGCTCGCTTTTGCGGTCGGTCCGTTCCAGTCGATCGCCGTGAAAATGAAAACGCGCAATGGTCCGCGCGATCTCGCGGTGTGGGCGCCGGAGGGCGACGAACGGCTTGGCAAGTTCGCACAGAGCATCGCGGCGCGCGTAATTCCGTGGCTCGAAAATTATTTCGACCAACCCTACCCGTTCCCCAAGCTGGACCTGGTGGCGATTCCCGACTTCGAGCACGGCGCGATGGAAAACGCCGGCGCGATCTTTTTCCGCGACACCGCGATCCTCGCCGACGAGAAGGCGGTCACCCCCGACGATCTGCGCGAGATCGCCCTCGTCGTCACTCACGAAATCGCGCACCAATGGTTCGGCGATCTGGTGACGATGAAGTGGTGGGACGATCTCTGGCTCAACGAATCTTTCGCCACCTGGATGGAGTTCAAAGCCATCGACGCGCTGGAGCCGACCTGGCACATCCGTGACGACTGGGAAAGCGACCGTGCGCGTGCGTTCGACATGGACGCACTCGCGGCCACCCATGCCATTCACCACGCCATCGGGGATGTCGCCGAGGCGGAGTGCGACATCGATCCGGTGACGTACCAAAAAGGGGCCAGCGTCCTCAGCATGCTGGAGACCTACCTGGGCGATGAGGCATTTCGCGCCGGGCTGCGGCGCTACATGGCAGCGCACCGTTTCGGCAGCGCCACCGAGACGGATTTGTGGACGGAGCTAGAACGAGCGTCCGGAAAGCCGATCACCGCCATCGCCCAGAGCTGGGTGGATCAGCCGGGTTATCCGCTCGTTCGTGCCAAGGCGCAGACCATCTCGCAGCAGCGTTTTTTCGAGGGAGCGTCGCCGGAAAATTCCGCGGCGCAAACGTGGCGTGTGCCTGTATGTACATCGGCCGAATGTCGCCTGCTCGAAACCGCGTCCCTGCCCGCACTGGCGGATGGAAAAGTTTTGAACGCACACCGCGCTGGCTTCTACCGGGTGCAGTATGACGCCGCGGGATTCACCGCCTTGGCCAACGCTTTCAAATCGCTGGAGCCTACGGAACGCTTCGCACTCCTTCAAGACGAATCCGCGCTGGTCCGCGCGGGGCTTGAGCCAGCCGATCGCGAGACGCTGCTGATAGACGCCGCAACGGGCGAATTGGAAACACTTCCGCTCGAAGCGGTCGAAGAAATTCTGTCGAACTGGAACCGCGATCTCGTCGCTGATGCCGACCTGCCAGCGTTTGCACGCGCGGTGGAACGGGTCCTCGGCCCGACCGTGGCCTCGCTCGGTTGGCGTGCGAAATCAGGAGAGCCCATCTCGCAAACCCGCGCCCGCGAGAGTGCACTCGTCACGCTGGGCGCACTAGCACGCCCGGAAGCGTTGGTGCGCCAGGCCCAGGAACGTTTCGACAAACTCGTGCGTGACCCCAATGCGCTGGAGCCCATCGAAGCCGACGCAGCCACCGCGATCACCGCCGCCACGGGTGACGCGAAGCGCTGGGAGACGATGCGCACGTTGGCGCTGGCCGCCAAAACGCCGCAGGAGAAGAGCCGCTATTTGGACGCGCTGCCCGCCTTCGAAACACCGGAGCTGGTTCGCCGCACCATCGACTTCGCACTCTCGCCCGAGGCGCGAAAGCAAGACGCCGGGCATCTGCTGGCCGCGGAGCTCGGCAGCCGACACGGCCGCGCGCTGACGTGGGCGGCCTTGCGCACGCGCTGGACCGAGATCACGAAAAAAGTTCCGCTCTTCCGGCGCATCCGGCTGGTCGAAGAGACGGGCGCGCTCTGCTCGCATGCTGCGAGCGCGGAGATCCACGATTTCTTTTCGCAGCCGTCGATCTACCTGACGGAGATGGAACGGCCGCTGCGGCTCGCCATCGAGCGAAATGAGGCCTGCGTGGCGCGTAAAGAACGAGAGACCGCGGCTGTGCGCGCCTGGATCGCGGAAGAAAAAAAGTAGGCGGCGTTTAACCCGACGGTTACTGCGGGCAGAGCGAATTCGGGTCACCGTCGGAGCCGAGGAGATTCGCACCCGTGGCGGTCAGCGATCCGTAGTCGATTTCAACAATTCCATATTTGGATGAGCCAGCTTGGGGCAAAACCTCCGCCTAAACCACCAGGTCCAAAAATCCACCGTCCACCAACCGCTCCACCGCGGCGCGGACTTCCTGCTTCGTCGATCCGCACGGCTCCAGCGCCAGCACAATCTCCGGCAGCGTGCGCGGTTCGGTTTGCAATTCACCGAGGCAAAGCCCGTCACTCGGCTCCAATTTCAATGGCAACGCCCAAGCCGCGCGGGCGGCATCGTACGAAAACCGCCCCTGGCCATCGCGTGCGGCGGCGATCATTTCGCGGTACTGGGCCTCGGCTTCGATGCCCTTTTCCGTAAGCCGAAAGTGCTGCGATCGCGGCCAGCGCTGGCGAGGAGCGTTATCGAACAGGCTCACGTCGCCTCGTCGTCAGCGATGGACACGCGCAACGCGATTTTGTGGACATCGGCGAATGCCGCGCGCCAGGTGTCGCCTTGGCCTTCGATGGAGCAGGCGCGACCCAGGCCGTGGTTGCCGACGGTGCAACGGTATCGCGCGAGACGGCCCGGCTCTTTGCCGTTGCGGGCCGCAGGCGTGGGACGGAGGCGAACGGCGCCGCCACGGCCCCAGCGGCGCAAAGCCTCTGCCTGGGCCTGTTCGAGGGTCATGTCGGGCGGGGAAAGTTGGCGCGCTGAGTTGGACAAGCGCGCACCGTAGCATTTTCGAGCAGCGCTTGGTGCTAAACACCCACGCGGCCGGCAATGATCGGAAGTAATACATCCGGCGGCGCATCGCCTTCCGCGCGGCCGGGATGAAAGAGCACCACGCGATCGGCCAGTGCGCGCGCCTCTACCGGATCGTGCGTAACCAGAAGCGCCACCGCGCCGATCTGCGCGATGCGCGCCTTCAGCCAGGTTTCCGCGTGCGCACGCACGTCGAGATCGAGCGCGGAGAGCGGCTCGTCGAGGAGCAGAAGCCGCGGATTTCGCGCCAACGCACGGGCCAGTGCAACGCGTTGCCGCTCGCCGCCGGAAAGTTTGTCTGGTTTGCGATCGAGGAGTGGAGCGAGGCCCAGCGCGGAAACGATTTCGCGGATGCCCGGATCACGTTCGGGCAAGACGACCGCAGATTTCGCCGAGACCGTTCCCAGCACAATATTTTCGCGCACCGTCAGATGGGGAAAGAGCGCTGCGTGTTGCGGGACGTAACCGACACCGCGCGCTTGCGGCGGAACGAAGGCGGCGCCATCGAATTGCACGTCTCCGAATTTCACCTGTCCCCGTCCTGCGCGAACCAAGCCCGCCACGAGACGCAACGTCAGCGTCTTGCCCGCGCCGGAGGGGCCATAGAGCGCGGTGACACCGGGCCCGGCGCGAAATCGAACCGCAAGGGCGAAGGGCGAATCGATTTTGGCGTCGACCTCGAGCATCAAGCCACCCGCGCAAACCTTCCCGCGACCAGGACCACCACGACGGAAATCAGCGTCAGCCCGAGCGTCAGCGCGGCCGCGCGGCCATCGTCGCCCACTTGCAGCGAAGCGTAGATTTCGAGCGGCGCGGTGTTGGTCTTGCCAGGAATGTTGCCGGCGAAGAGCAGCGTGGCACCGAACTCGCCCACCGCGCGCGCGAACGCCAGCGTCGTGGCGGCGAGAAGTCCGGCGCGTGCTTGCGGCAACGTCACGGCGAAAAAAGTCCGCATCCGCGAGAGGCCGAGCGTGTAGGCGACCTCCTCGAGATCGGGATCGACACCAGTGAACGCCGCCTGCGCGGTCTTGACCATCAACGGCAATGCCACCACCGCCGAGGCCAACGCGGCGCCCCAAAAGGTGAAGACGATGGTCACGCCAAATTTCTGCAACGCGCTTCCGAAAACGCCGTGGCGACCGAAGAGAACCAAAAGGTAGTAGCCGGTCACCGAGGGCGGCAACACGAGCGGGAGCAAGAGCAGCGCATCCAAAAGTAGCGCCAAGCGGCTCTGGGCGCGGCTTTGCGCATAACCAAGAAGCGTGCCCAGCGGCGCCACAACCACCAGTGCCGTCGCAGCCACCCGCAGTGAAAGCCAAAGCGGCGACCAGTCGGTCACGGAGCGAGAAATCCCGCGGCCAGCAACGCCGCGCGTCCCTCGGGACCGGCCAGCAGCGCCAGAAATTTTTCGGCCAACACCTTTTCGTTTGAAGACGCGACGATCGCCGCCGGATAAACGATGCGCGGCGCAATCTGGGCGGGCAATGGCGCGGCCTCGACCACGCCCGGCCGCACACGCAGATCGCTCGCATAGACGAATCCGAGATCCACTTCGCCACGCGCCACCGCATCGAGCACCTGCCGCACGCTGCCGAGTTGTACTAGCCGATCCTTCACGCGCTCGTCGATTCCGAGCGCCATCAACACCGCCATCGCATACGCGCCCGCTGGCACGGTGCGCGGCTCACCGATGGCGATCCGCAGAACGTTCGGCGAAAGAATTTTTTCTCGCGCGCCCTCGCCTGCGGGAACGTTGTCCTTCGGCGCCACCAGCACCAAAAGGTTCCGGGCGATGTCGCGGCGCGACGCCGGCACCAACAGTCCGCGCGCTTGAAGTCGATCCGCATTCTCCGTCGCCGCCAGCAGAAAAAGATCCACCGGCGCGCCTTCGCGAATTTGCCGCTCCAACTCGCCCGACGCGCCGAAGTTTAACTCAAGATGAACTTCGGAATGCTGCGCTTCGAAACGCGCGGCCAACGAACGCACTGCCTCGCTCAGCGAAACCGCCGACGAAACGCGCAGCAGGTGCGTTGGCGCCCCAAGAAGCGACAGGGCGCAAAGGGTCGCCAGCAGAGACATCGGGAGGTTCTATTCTGAATAGAAAATGGAAGAAAGCCCCGAGCCGGCGCAAAAAAAAGGCGGAGGCACGTGGCCCCCGCCCCCTTTTTCACGCTGGAAAATCCCTATTGAATCGTCACCAACGTCTCGTCCGTCACGCTCGGCTTCCACGGAACGGTGCAGGTAATCACCGCGCTACCGGCCGCCACACCATACACGAGGCCGCCGTTGCTCGGTCCGGTGCCGACGAAGGCCGCGCCGGTGTTGTCCGATTCCCACAGGACGAAGTGGGTCACGTCTTGCGTGGTGCCATCGCTCATGGTGGCGGTCGCAGTGAGCTGCGCCGTCGGGCCCGCGGAGAGCGTCAACGTCGAAGGATCCGGCGTAATTGCCAGACTCGAAACCAGCGCGCCGCTGATAGAGAGCGCCGTGGTGCCGCTTACTGTGCTGGTGGCTCCCGAGCTATCCGTGAACGCCGCGGTGGCCGTCACGGTTACCGCCGCGCTAGTCGCCTTCACTCCATACGCCACGCCATAGGTGTCCGTTCCGTTCGTTACGGTCACGCTGTTCTCGTCGCTGGACGTCCACGACACCTGTCCAGTGAGGTCCTGTTTGCTGCCGTTGTCGAAGGTGCCGATCGCGTGCAGCTCGATGGTGGTACCGGCCGCAATCGTCGGGCTAACTGGCTGCACCGTCACCGTTGTCAGCGTGGCCGCTTTCACCGTGATGGAGAGCGTTCCCGCAGTGACCGTGGAATTCGGAACGGTGGCCGTGACGTTCGCCGTCCCGACACCAACCCCCCAGGCCACGCCGCCGCCGAACGCATACCAGCCAGTGAGCACGGTGGGATCACTCGAAGCCCAGCTCACCCCGCCGGTGATGTCTTGCGTGCTGCCGTCGGTGAATGTTCCCGTCGCCTTGAGCAGCACCGACGTGCCCTTGACGATGGTGGTGGAAGCGCCGCCCACCGTGGCGATGCTGATGCTGGAGAGCTTCTGCGCGGCGACCGTCAGCGACGATTTTAAGTAGACGCCAGTGAATGGATCGGTGGCCGTAATGGTCACTCCGCCAGTCGCCACGCCAGTCGCCAAACCGCGCAATCCATCGGCATTGCTCACGCTAGCCACGGTCTCGTCCGAAGACGACCAGGTCACCCCGCCCGTCAGGTCGCGCACCGAGCCGTCGCTGAACACGCCGTTTGCCCAATATTGAATCGTGGTTCCCTTGGCGATGGCGCGAACCGCCGGTGTCACCACCAGCCGCTTGAGGACCGCGCCGCTGATGGTGGCCGAGACACTGCCGGTGACCAACGTCTTACCGTCGGCCTTCGCTCCGATGGCGGTGATGCTAACCGCGCCGCTCGACTGCGCCGCGCCGTAGAGCCAACCGTTGACCACCGTCGCCGAGGCGCGATCGTTCGAGTCCCACGCCACGCGGTTGGTGATGTCCATCGACGTTCCGTCGGAGAAGTTGCCAATGGCGTGCAGCTGAATGCCCGTGCCCGCGGCGATGGTCACCGGTGAGGGGCCCACGCTGATGCTGGCCAAATCCGGCAGGCGAATATTCAGAATAGATTTCTGTGACACGCCGCCGATCACCGCCGTGACGGTCGCCGTTCCCACCGCGTTTCCGCTGGCGAGGCCGTGCGTGCCGTCGGCGTTGGAGACAGCCGCGAACGTGCTGGTGGTGAGCCCCGCATCGACGGCGCTCCAGGCCACGTCGTTCGTCACGTCGCTTACCGTGCCGTCGGAGTAGTAGGCCGTAGCGTAGAACTGCAGCGTCGTTCCCTTGGGAATCGACCAGAGCGCGGGGAAGACGGCTAGGTTCACGATCGTCGCGGCGGTAACGTTCACGGTCGCCGGTTGGCTGGTCACCACACCCAACGGCGTGTAGAGGCTCGCGCTGACCGTGGTGTTGCCCTTCGCCACGCCGAACACCCAACCAGAGCTTCCCGCCCAGTCGCCGATCACGGCCGTCGCAGCGTCCGCCGAGGACCAACTCACCACGCCGGTCAGGTCGCGGCTGGAGCCATCCGAGAAGAGACCCGAGGCTTGGAAGTGCCAATGGCCGCCCGCCGGTATGGTCGCCGTTTGCGGCGACACGACAATCGCTTGCAGCGTCGCGGCGGTGATTTTCAGCTCGAGCGTCGTCGCGGAGATCCACTTCGAAGAGTCGACGCTGGAATCCGCGAAGGTGGCCTTCACCGTGGTCGTCCCCTGCGCGATGGCGGAAACCACGCCGGTGCTATTCACCGAGGCCAACGTTGCGTCACCGGTCGACCAGCTCAGATCGTTCGTCAAGTCACGCGCCGACTTGTCGGAGTAGATGCCGATGGCGTGAAACTGCCGAATGGTGCCCGCGGGCATGGCCCACTTGATCGGATCGATGATGAGATGGTCAAGCGTGGCTGTGCCGACGGCGACTCCCGCGGCACCGCTTACGGAAGCGCCGTTGTTGCCGATGCCCGTGGCGTAGATCGTCGCCGATCCAGCTGCCACGCCGTAGACGACGCCATCCACGGCTGAAGCGATGGCGGGATCCGAGGACTTCCAGCCGACCAGATGGGTCATGTCCTGCACACGTCCGTCCGAGAAGGTGCCGGTCGCCATGTACCAACCACGTGTTCCGGCGGCGATGTTGGGCGTCTGCGTGGTCACGTCGAGCTTCGAGAGGAACGCGGCCCGAACGGCCAGACCTACCGAAAGGCTGGCCACACCCGAGGACGCGTCCGTGGCTTTTACCGTGCAAGATCCCGCGGAAACGCCCGTTGCAACGCCCGCCGAATCGGCCGCGTTGGAGATTGTCGCTGCAGTGCAATTGGAATCGATTTCCCAGGTCACAGCACCCGTCAGGTCTTGCGTAGTCTTGTCCGTGTAGATACCGGTGGCGTGGTACTGCACCGTGGTTCCCGCGGCGATGGAAGTTCCGAGGGGATTGACGACAACGCCGAGCAGCGTCGCCGCGCTCACGTTGAGTCCCGCGGAAGCGCTGACGTAACTCGTACCGGCCGGCACTTTGGCTGTGATGGTGACGCTGCCTTGCGCGACGCCATAGGCCAGACCACCGACCGTGAACGCGCTCGACACCGTGGCAATGGTGGGGTCGGAGGTGTCCCAGCCCGCCACGCTAGTCAAATCGCGCGTCGATCCATCGGTGAACGTCCCGATAGCCACGAAGTGATGAAGCGTGCCTTTGGGAATGCTCACGGAAGAGGGAGTGATCGAGAGCGACTTGAGCGTCGCCGCAGTCACCTTGATGAGCGCCGGCACCGTCGAGGCGACGGACGAGTTGGAATCGGTCGCCGAGATGCTGGCTACACCTTCCGCGAGTCCGGTCACCGTTCCCACGTCGGTCGCGCCGTTGGAGATGGACGCAAACGACGACGTGTTCGCGCTCACCGCCCAGGTTACCGTCGAGGTGAGATCCTTGTTCGAGCCATCGCTGTAGATACCCAGCGCATGCATTTGCAGCGCGGTGCCCTTGGCAATGGCGAAGGCAACTGGGTTGAGGATCAACTTGGACAACGTGGCGCTCGACACGGTCACCGACGCCGTGGCGCTCTTGGGCGTGGCGCTCCCGGCAATGGGCATGCTGGCGGTGATAGTCGCCGAACCCGCACCCACCGCGTAGAGCTTGCCACCCGCATCGAGACCGTTTCCGACTGCCACGACGCTCGAGGAATCCGTGGACCAGGTTACGCCGCCGGTGATGTCTCGCGTGCTCTTGTCCGAGAAGGTTCCGACTGCATGGACCCACTGCAACGTCCCCTTCGGCATGGTGACAGACGCTGGCGTGACCGCGATAGAGGCGAGCGTCGCAGCGGAAACGGCGATCGCCGCCGCGCCGTACATCGTGGTGGAAGCATCCACCGCGTAGGTCGCGATCACCGTCGTCGATCCTTGCGCGATTCCCGTGGCCACGCCGGCCGAATCGGTGGCGCTGGAGACGCTCACCACCGCAGCGTCACCCGCCGTCCACTGCACCGCGCCGGTCAGGTCGTGCGTGGATCCATCCGAGTAGATGCCCGTGGCGTGGAACTGAACGCTGTTGCCGCTGGGCACCGCGGTGACTTTCGGGCTTACGCTCACCAAGCGTAACGTGGCCGCGTTCACGGTGAGCGTGCTGGAAGCCGTAACCGGCGTCGTGGTCCAAGAAGCCGTCGCGGTGATGGTGGCCGTTCCTTGGCCGGCGCCGTAAGCGATGCCAAACGTCACATCGGGCGAGCTCGTGATCGGCGCGACGCTGGTGGAGTCGCTGGTCCAGGTCACCTTGCCGGTGAGATCTTGCGTGGTGTTGTCACTGTAAAGTCCGGTGGCTCGGAACTGCTGCAGCGTTCCCTTGGCGATGCTGGCATTGCTGGGCGTGATGCCGATCGACACCAGCGTTGCCTGGGTCACATTGAGCAGCACGGTCGGTGCGGTCTTCCCGCCATAGGTCGCCGAAATCGACGCCACGCCTTGCGCCACACCGGTCGCCAAGCCTGTGGTGGAGATGGTTCCCACGGCGCTGGAGGACGAGGACCAGGTGGCGCTGCTGGTGAGATCGACATGGCCGCCATCGGAGTAGAAGCCGGTGGCGTGGAACTGCAACGTCGTTCCGGCGGCGACAACACCGCGGCCTGGATCGACAGCAATTCCATTCAATGTAGCGGAGGTAACCGTGACCACAACCGTCGCGGCAATCCCCGAGGACAAGGAATCGGTTGCGGTGATGGTGGCCGTTCCCGTTCCGGCGCCAAACACCACGCCGTAGGGGTCAACCGTGGCCACCGCGGTGTCCGAAGTGGTCCAGGCCACGCCACCGCTCATGTTGCGCGTGGTGCCGTCGGAGAAGTTTCCGGTGGCCACCAGCGGGCGACGCGTGCCCTTGGCGATGGACGGAGCAGCCGGAGAGAGCGCGATCGAGTTGAGGACAGCGCCGGTTACATTGAGTGTAGCTGGGTTGCTGGTCTTACCGCCGTAGGTCGCGGTCACCACCGTTTGGCCCTTGAGAAGACCTAGCGCAGATCCGGTCGCATCGACGGTGGCCGAGGCCGTGACCGATGAGGTCCAGGTCGCCACGCTGGTGAGATCTTGCGTTGAGAGGTCGGAGTAGTAACCGGTAGCCGTGAATTGCAGCTTGGTCCCGGACGGAACCGTGCCATTCACTGGGCTGATGCCGATGCCCTTCAGCGTCGCCGCGTTGACCGTCACCGTAGAAGTGCCAGTCGTGCTGCCATACGTCGCGGTAATGGTAGCGGTGCCTTGCGCCACGGCGTCCACGAACACGCCGATCACTACATTGTTGCTGTCGTAAACGTAGGTCACTTTGGCGATGGAGGCATTGCTGCTGCTCCAGGCGGCGTCGAGGGTGAGGCCGCGCTTGGTGTTGTCGTTATAGAGGCCAAAAGCGGCGACGGGAAAATGCGCGCCAGCGCTGAAGGAAGGCGTCGGCGGCTCCACCGTGATCTTCTGGAGCACCGCGTTGGAAACGGTGAGCGTGGTGGTGCCGGTCAAGTCGGAGGTGCCGTTGTTAATCTTGGCAGTGATCACGCTCGTCCCCGAAGCGACGATCTTGACCACGCCCTTCTCGGTCATGTGCGTGTTGTCATTTCCGATGGTGGCCACGCTCGTTACCGACGACGTCCAGGCGAGATTCGGATCCTTGGAGATGTCCGCTTGGTGGCCATCGCTAAACAGCGCGGTGGCATGGAACTGGCTCGGCAGTGCATTGGTGGTCGCCGTGGGATCGGTCGGCGTCACGCTAACCTGCGTGATGTACGGCGGCTCAACTTTGACGACGGTCTGGCGCTTCTGCAGTAGCTGGGCGTGCCCCGCTTTCGCCGAGGCCGAGATGGTGCAGGTTCCCAGATGGTTCGCTGTAAAATAGCCGGGCTTGGAACCGTCGAGCGACCCGGCGCCGATCGGCGTGCATCCTTCCACGCTCCACGTGGCGCTGCTGGTAATCGCGGAAGAAGTCCCGTCCGTGAACGCCGCCAGCGCCTGGAATTGGCGCGAGCTGCCGCTGGAAATACTGACGGGCGGGATGTTGACGTTGTTCACCGTGGCGCCACCGAATGGCTGCACGATGAAGTCGACCACCTGCGCCGCGGTCACCGTCACGCTGCCCGTGCCCGTGACGATAGCTCCGCTCTTGGTCAGGCCAGCGTAGGTCGCGGTGATGATCACCGTGTCGCTGCTCGCAACGAGCGGGCTGATGTTGCCCTTGATGGCGCCCCCGGCATTGCTGACCTGCGCGATGGTGGGCGCGCTGCTGGACCAGGTGATGTGCTCGTCGTTGGTAATGTCGCGGTGGTTGCCGTCGGTCATGGCGGCGGTAGCGACGAAGTGGCCGTCATGCACGCCCACCGGAAGCGTGAGCGATGTCGGTCCGATACTGAGTGTATCGACGATGGCCGCCGTCACCGTGAGCACGGTGACGGCGGAAAATGGCCCCGCATTCACGCCGTTGCTGGTCGAATAGATGGCCGTGATGCGCGTGGTGTGGGTGCTGCTGTCCAGGTCGGAGGCAGGCCCGGCCAGACCGCCCGTGCTAATGCCCGTGACCAGCGCGTTTTCAGACGACCAAACCAGGTGCGAATCGGTGGTGACATCAGCGGCACTTCCGTCGGTGTAGAGCGCGGAAGCCTGGAACTGCAGGCTCATTCCACGAGGAAGCTGCGGAACCGCCGGCGAGATAAGCAGGCCATTGACCCGGGCGCCAGTCACCGTGAGCAGCGCCGTTCCAGCCGGAACGTCCGTGTACTTTGGATGAACCGCGGAAATCGTGGTCGGCCCAACTTTCAAAGTGGTGGCGTTTCCCACGGGGTCCTTGGTGGAAATCGTGTTGGAGACCGTCGCCACCGAGGTGTCCGACGAGGTCCAGGTGCAGTCGGCCGTAATGGGCTTGTTGGAACCGTCCGAGAAGATGCCGGTGGCATCAAACTGTTGGTGCAGACCCTTGGCCACTTCGCTCGACCCAGGGTGCAGCTCGATCTTGGAGAGCACCGCATCCGTCACCGTGAGCTTCACCGCAGGACTCGTGATGCCGTGCAACGTCGCGGTGACATCGGTGCTACCGACGGCCTTTCCGGTGGCGTCGCCTTTTTTGACCTTGTCTGCGTTGTTGTCAGCGTTGGCGATAACGGCGACCGCGTGATCGGCGGTGTCCCACGTCACGTCGTTGGTGATGTCGTGGCTGACGCTATCGGTGAAGACTCCCGTTGCCGTGAAGTGCAACCGCAAACCGTTCGGCACCGAGGCCGGAAGCGTCGCGGGCGCAATGGTCATCGACACCAGTTGCGCGGCGGTCACCGTCAGGGTGGTGCTTCCGACGATGCCGCTGGTGTGCGTCGCGGCTACCGTCGCCGTTCCCTCACCCGTTCCGGTCACGGTGTACTTTTCACCGTTCGCCACCGAAATGGTGCACACGCCGGTTCCCGTGAGCGTGGCGCAAGACCAGACCACGTCGTCCGGCGACTTGAGCGGCTGCGTGGTCCCGTCGGTGAAAACGCCGGTGGCCGTGAATTCCTGTGGCGTGCCCTTGGGAATCGACGGCAAGAGCGGCTCGACGGAGACGTGATCCAGTACCGCATCGGTCACCGCGATCTGGGTATCCGCAGTCAGCTTCGTCGCATCGTCGGTCACCGTAATTTTGGCGGTGCCAACCGCCGCGCCATGCACGAGACCCGCGTCAACGGCGGCAATGCTGGAGTCCGACGAGGTCCAGGTCACGCCCTTCATGGCGGTAAGGTCCTGCGTGGTGTTGTTGTCGTACGTTCCGGTCGCCGTGAGCTGAACGCTGGTCCCCTTGGATATCGATGCCTTCGGATTCGAGAGTGCGATCGAGAGAAGCTTCGCGGCCGTCACCGTTAGCGTTGCCGTTCCTTTGACTCCATCCTTCTCCGCGGTGATGACCGCCGTGCCCGGGGCAACGGCTGTCGCCTCTCCGGCGGACGAGACGGTCGCCACCTTGGCGTCCGCGCTGCTCCAGGTCGCCGTGCTGCTCAGATCCTTCGTGGTCTTATCGGAAAGCGTTGCGGTGGCCACGAACTTGAAAGTCGTGCCGACGGCAATCGACTTGCTGTCCGGCGTCAGCGCGATGGACGAGAGCGTCACCGTAACAACGTCGCCGCCATCGGCGTTTCCGTTGGTAGGAGCCGGGCATCCCGCGAGGGCAAAAACGGCAAGAACGGCGGAAAGCGAAGTCGCCAAAACGTTCGCGCGCTGCTTATTCATGGAATCCCTCGGCTTAGAGTTATGTTCGGAACCCATCAATGTTGGGCTTCGAACAGCGAGAAATGGCGCAGACCCGATGGCGGTGTCAAGCACTATTTCGATTTACGGTAGCCCTTCAGTTCGTCATGGCCGGGCTCGACCCGGCCATCCACGAGGATTTCGATGCACGTGGATAGCCGGCTCTTCGGCCGGCCATGACGACTGGAGTGCGGGCGACTGGTGTGTCGGACTGAATGGATACGATTTACGAAGAAGCAGCGACGCGGAGAACCTACCGGAACGCGTACAAGTTGCCGTCGTCCGCCATCACGTAGATGGTTCCGTCGCCACCGATGGCGGGCGACGAATTGACCGCCGCGCCAACGTTGTACTTCGCACGAAGCTTGCCGTTGGCATCGACGGCGTAGAAGTTTCCGTCGGTCGATCCAAAGAAGACGGTGCTATCGGCGCCCACCGCGGGCGAGCTGTAGACGGCGCCGCAGGGGAAGCGCCAATGCTCCTTGCCATTGACGAAGCTGTGCATACCCGCAGGACCGCCAACAACAATGCCGCCCTCGGGTGTCAGCGCGGGCGACGAGTAGCCTCCACTTGCACCAAAACCGCCGAAGCCACCTCCGCCGTTGCCCGTGCCGCTTCCAGCGGCCGACCATTTGGCGTTCCCGGTGGCCGGATCGAGCGCATAGGCCGTAACCGTGGTCCCCGTATCGTCGACGGCAACATAGACCGTTCCGTCGGGACCCAGCGCTGGCGCGGCTTTGCCACCACTCGCTCCGAACAAACCGCCGCCACCGCTGCCGAGCGCAACGTGCCAAAGTTCTCGCGAACCATCCGCGGAGAGCGCCGACGCCTCGCCTTGCGCGGACCAGAAGCTCGTCCCATCGCCTCTGAGCGCGCCCGAAAACGTCTCCGGCCAGCTCAACGAAACCGTTCCGTTCCAGAGGAGCTTGTCGTTCTTGTACGCTTGCACGGTCTGGTTGTCGTCGACGATCACATAGAGCGTCCCGTCGGGCCCCAGCGCGGGCGAGCTATCGAAACCATCGTCGGAGTTTTGGGTCGACCAGATGGTGTGGCCGTCGGCAGCCGCGAGATGAAAAAATTCGGCGCTCCCGTGACCACCGTGTCCCGACACGCCATCACCGCCGGTCATCAGGTAGATGTCGCCATCCGCGGCCACGGTAGCCGTGGACTCGGCGCAAGTCGGCTCGGGGCTGGTCAGTCTCACCCGCCACTTCTCGCTGCCATCGGGCTGCAGCGCGACGAACGATCCCTGCTGCGTTAGGGAAGTGCCAAATCCCATCTGGTAGATCACGCCGCCGACCCCAATCGACGGCGACGCCAGATAGATGGCATCGGGATCCACGGACTTCGCCTGCGACCCGATGTTGTGCTTCCAAACCAAGCTGCCCTTGAACCCCGAGGTGTCCACGAACGAGAGCCCTGAGTTGGTTGAGGTACGGTGCCATTTTGGCCAAGGCGTGGTGGCGTAGCCGGCGTCCTCATTGCTTGCCACGAGCGGAATTTTGCGGTGCGGATTTTTGGGGTCATCCGAGTCGAGCAGCAAAAAGCCGTTGTGGCCCAGCGCGCCCCCGCTCGGCGCGGTGAAGGAGACCGTCGGCTTGAAGAGCGCGCCCACCTTGAGTCTGCCGGTGACCGCCCCCTTGGGCAGCGCAAAAGCGGGGTCGCTCTGCGGATCGAGCTTGATGGAGAGGTGGCAATCGTTAAGCCCGGTGTTGTTGATGGTGAGGTCGAGCGTCTTCACTTGACCGCCTGCTGCCGACGGAAAGACTAGCGTGCTCTGTAAAAGCGTCACTTCGCAATCACCGGAGCCAGCGCCAGCGAGGTTCACCACCTGCTCCACGCAGCCCGCGCAGGTCACGCTAAACTGGCCGCTGTAGGCACGCACCACCGTCGGTGAAAACGTAACGGAGAGCGTGGTGCCCTTCTGCGAAACCAAGATCGGCAAGTCGCCCGTCGGCGTCACGACGAAAGCCAGCGCATCGCCGGTGATGGCACCCACGCTCGGGATGAAATCCACCGAGCCCACGTTGTCGACGGTGAGCGTGAGCGTCTTTTTCTGCCCGACGTTAACCGCGCCAAAATTGAGCGTCCGCCCGTCGGTGCTGCTCTTACCAAGACTCACCGACAACAGCGGTTGACCACGAACTCCGGGACCGCCGCAGTTACAGCCGCTAAGCGCCGCAGCCGTGCAGAGCGAGAAGAGAACCGTACGCATGGTGTCACCGCCGTTTTGTTGAAGAGCTACCGACAGGCCGTTCTCAACACGCACGACGACGGCGGCGCAACACAGGAACGAGTCCGAGGAGCATCCAGGCAAAATCGCCGCCCGTGCTACTGCAACCGGGGGATCCGCGACCCGTTCCGCCACCGGTGGTGGTGGCACCGACCTCTCCGCCAGAACCAGCGCCTGTTCCATCCGTCGTGCCGCTTGTGGTTCCGCCGGTGGAGGAAGAACCAGTCGTACCGCCCGTGGCGCCAGTCGTGCCGCCGTTTCCGCTCGGCCGAGACCCGCAGTCCGCGATCGTTGGCCGGCAGCCTTTCACCGCGTTGGCGCGGTCGACAACGACGCAGCCAAAGCCAGCACCGCAGTCGCTGTCGGTGCTGCAGGCCGCCGCGCAATAGCCGCCGGTTGGCTCCGACACGCAGCGGCCGCTCCCGCAATCCGCGTCCGCTTGGCAATCGGAGCAAGAGGCCACCGCGGTGCCCCCACCGCCCGACGCGCATGAACCGGACGCGGGGTAGCAGCCGCTGATGGTCTTGGCCTGATCGAGGTAGTAGCACTGGTCGCCCGAGGCGCAGGCGCCGTTCGCGCCGCACGGAGGTGAGCAATAACCACTGGTGGCACTTGCCGTCTCCGCCACGCAGTGTCCGCCCGCGCCGCAAGTGGCGTCCGATGTACAGGCCTTGCAGGACGCCCCGCTGCCGCCGCCACCCGTCGTCCCTCCCGTTCCGCCACCCGTTGTCGCGCCACCCGTGGTACCGCCACTGGTCCCAGGAACACTCCCACCAGTTCCATTACCGCCCACCAGCGTGTCGCCGCGCTTGGTGGCGAATTGGGTGATGAAATCGAGGCTCGCGTCGACGCGCGTGTCAATTCCCTCCTGCTGACACGAACCATCGCCGCGTGACGTGACGCCCAGGACGTACTCTTTCCCGCTGATCGTCACGAAGGCCGGGCCGCCCGAGTCCCCGGAGCAGGTGTTGCCTTTGTCGGTGGGGTCGACGCTGAAATAGAGCTCGTCCGCATTGGCGATTTGCACGTTGTGCTTGGTGACTTGGCGCTTGATGCCCGAATCCTGCCCTCTTCCGCTCGTGATGCCATAGCCAACGAAACGGATAGAAGAGAGGTCGAGCTGTTCGGCCGGCGTGCGGTTGATCTCCAACGGAGCAGGCTCCGGATCGCCGCTCGCCATGACGGTCGAGGCAAGGTGCATCAGGCCGATGTCGTTGGCGATCTGATTGCCCCGTCCGTTCAGGTTCAGCAGTGGATGGTGCTCGTAAGCGTCCACGACGATGTACTTGTTTTGCTTGTACGCGGTCTGATCATCGGCGCCGAACAGAACGGCGATCTGAAAATCGCGCTGGCCGCAATTGCTCACGCAGAGCTTCTGACCGCTCGGATTGATCTCGGCATCATCGGTACAGTGCCCAGCAGTGAGCACGGTCTGCGGACCAATCAACGTGCCCGTACAGGTCGCGTTGCCGAAATCGATTTCGACCACCGCGGGGTCAGCGCTGTCGGTGGTGCCGGCCACGATGTCGGCGCTCTTCGACAAGAGGTGCAACGAAGGGCTGTGGGCCGCGGGGCCACAAGCTGCGAGGAGAACCAGCGAGAGCGGCAATTTGGTGGGCATCAGGTGGGCGCTCCCGGAGGTTAAAAAAAGCGTATCCGTTCAGTCCGGCACACCAGTCGTCATGGCCGGCCGCTGATCCCCGGGTCAAGCCCGGGGAGGCCATCCACGTGCATCGAAATCCTCGTGGATGGCCGGGTCAAGCCCGGCCATGACAGACTGAACGGTTAAAAAAGCAAGCCACAAGTTCAACGAGTTTTGTCGGGGGGTGGATACATCCCGGACAGCTAGAAATGTCGCGCAACAAAACAATGTTCGGATTGCGTCTCTTTTTCGGACGGTTCCCGGAAAATCCACCCCAAACGACTATTGAAATGAACCCAGCGGCTTGAGAGCCGCCAACCCAAGGAGCAACACATGACCCGCACCTCGTTTCGCACCATCCTCGCTTCCGCGCTGATCGCGCTCGTCGCCGTCAATTCCACCGCTCGGGCCGACGAACCGGCCGCGCGTCCTCCGGTCCCCCATCTCGATTTGGGCGTGAGCGGCGGGCTCAACAATCCCGGCGGTGTTTACGGCGTTGAGGCCGACTACCGCCTCTTCGATTGGCTCTCGGTGGGCCTGGGCGCGGGCAGCGGCGCTTGGGGCTACAAGGCGACGCCGCAGCTCCGCCTCTATCCGTTCGGCGTCAACACCGCCGGGCTCTTTATCGAAGCCGGCTCCAGCATCAACCTCGGCTCGACCGCCTCCTCCACCGAGAACGGGGTCACACGCAAAATCAACGAGGAGATGACCGCAACGGTCAATGCTTCGCTCGGCTACCGCATCCGGCTGGGCGTTGCCGGGTGGCTGGCGTTGCGCGCGGGCTACGGCCTCAAGTTGGGCAGCGACACCAACTATTCGTATGACGGCGGCGGCGCGGTGACCGGTCTGACCAAGGGCGTGATGGACATCCTGGAGCCGGGCGGATTCATCGTCGGCCTCTCTGGAGGTTATTCGATTCTTTAACTAAGTTGCGGTCATGGCCGGTCCGAACGCGGAGCTTGCAGAAGCTTACAAGCGGTTCGGACCGGCCATTTTTCGTCGCGCCAAAACGCTGGTCGGCGACGAGCAAGAGGCGCTGGATATTTTGCAGGAGACGTTCATGGCCGCGCTGCGCGAACAGAATCTCCTCGCAACTGCCGCTTCACCCTTCGCGATGCTCTACCAAATCGCGACCCACAAGGCCTTGGACAAGATTCGGCACACGGCACGCTGGTCAGGCACGGTACGTCTCTCGCTGCCCACCGAAGAGGACCGAGACGAAGCGCAGCGCGAAATCGAGCGCGGCGCCGATGGGCAAACGGGCGGTGCGCGGCGCGTTGAAGCGGCCCGCGACCTGGCGATTCTCACCAAGGGCGAGCGCGCGGACGTCATGACGGCGGCGCTGCTCTACTTCGTGGAAGGCTACACCACACAAGAAGTGGGACAGACGCTCGATCTGTCGCGCAAGACGGTGGGCAAGATGCTGGCGGATTTCGCGGCGCGGGCGCAGAAACGCAGCGTGCAGCTCGAGAGGGCGGCATGATTCCGGACGCGCTGCTGGAACGCTACTTGGCGAACGATCTTCCGACGGCGTTGCGCGCCGAGCTCGAAGCCACGCTCCAGCGCTCGGACATCGATCGCGCTCGGCTGGCCGATCTTCGGGCCGACAGCGCTGCTTTTCTCTTGCAACATCCTCCCGGACCTGTGGTCGATCGCCTGACGTCGCAGCGGCGGCGGCGCTGGCTCTTTTCGCTCCTGGCGGTTCCCGCGGCCGCGCTGGCCGCGCTCGTTCTGGTACCCAGCCGAGAGGAGGCGACCACCATCAAAGGCGGCGTCAGCCTGGTGGTGTACGCCAAACGGGGCGCGGTAACCGTTCGTTTGGGGCCAGAGGATCACCTCGCAGCCGGCGATCAGATTCGCTTTCAAGTGACCGCGCCAGCCGCGGGGTTTGTGGCGGTGATCGGGCGTGATTCAACTGGCGCGGTGACCGTCTACGCGCCCTTCGGCGCCAGCGCGGCCAAGCGCTACGATCCGCGCGATCCGCTCCTGCCCGATGCCATCGAGCTCGATGCCGCCGGCGTCAGCGAGGATCTCTACGCGATCATCAGCAGCGCGCCTTTTTCGCTGGCAGCGGCAACCGCCGCGCTCCGAGGCGGCCAGCCGCTAGAGCAGGCGCTGCCTGGCGTAGCGGTGGGGCACGTACGGCTTGTCAAAAATACCAACCCGCGTTGAACTGCGGCAGCACCAGCCAATCCAGCGGTGCACTTTGCCCCGGGAAAACGATGAGCCCGAGGCCAAACTCCGTCGCAAATCCCGATGGACCGAAATACTGAATACCGACGTCGACATGGGCGCTGCGGCTGAAGATTTCGTCGTAGCCGTATTGCGAAGTCGCCGGCGTGGTTCCGTTTTTCTTGTCCGTGGTCGTCGTCAAGCCACCGGAGGTGCTTTTCGACGGCGTCCTCAATCCGACATGCGCGCCTGCGCCAATGAATGGACTCCACTTAAAAGATATCGGCACCAGGCGCAGCGAGAGATCGAGACCGGGACCCGGCAAGTCGATCATCACACTGGGAAACCAGATGGAACGGTAGATGTAGTTGCCGACGATCCCCATCGCGCCGCGCGTGCTGATGAGCTCGCCGCCGACGCCCCACTTGCGCAACAGTCGCGGATTTTTGGCGATCTCTTCTTCGACCGCGGCGTGAATTTCCTCTTGCCGCTGCTGGACCGCTTCCAGCTCCGCAAGCCGGCGATACCAGCTCTGAAAATCGGGATCTTCCGAGAGTGACGGATCGGCCGAGAGCGCGCTCTTGAGCGACTTGCGCTCCGCTTCGTGATCGCCAACGCGCGCATAAGCTTCGGCCAGCCGCACCAGCGCGCGACCGCGTCCCCGCAGGCTTCCCCGATCATCGGGGCGCGCGGCCAGGAGTTTGTCGAAGATCGCCAGCGCCGCGCCGGCCTCATCGGAGGCGAGGAGCCGCAAGGCTTCGCCGCGCTGCCAGAGGCGAAGCTCCTCGGGATCGCTGTCCAGCGGCCGGCCCTTGAGCAACCCCGCCGAAAGGGGCCGCGGCGAAAACGCAAGCGAGGCAACCTCCAGCCGCTGGCCCGCGGAGAGCGAAACTTCTGCCACGCCGAGCCGATCCGGAAAGAGCTGCTTCACATGGTAGGCGCCGGGCAAAAGTTCCAGCGCTTGCGCGTGATCTTTCGTCGTGCGCGCCTCGGCGAAGAGCTGCCACTCGTTGGGATCGACCACCACGTAGCGCTCGCCATCGCCACGCGGAAGCACCAACGTGGCCGCGGTTTTTTGATCGTGCGTCAGCACCACTTCGCCCTGCCCGCGCAGCTCGTAGCGAAACGCCGGCCGCTGCGGAACGAGGCTCCCCGCGGTGTCCGCCTCCGTGCGCGCGTGTGCATAGCGGTAGGCCTCGGCCAGCGTCACCTGAGCGTCGTGGTTGGCATCCGCCGCACCGCGCAGGCCCGACACGAGGTGGTGCGTGAAGACCGATCCGGCCAGCGTGCGCGTCTCCTGCGCCAGCTCGTCGGCGCCGCTAGAGGTGAGCACGGCGACGCCGCTCACCGCGAGGTCATCGACGACTTTCACCTCGAAGCGTGCCACCGGACGGCCGCCCTTCGCAGCAATGATCGAGCCCGAACGGCAAGCGTCGAAAATGCCGACGCGGACGGTGGCCGGCAGATCGCGCAAGGTTTCGTAAACTTCGTCGAGCGAAAGCGTCTCGCCGCGCAGGTGCAGAAAGCGCTCGTCGGCGTGGCCCGAGTAGTAGACGACAACGAGCGACGGCGACGTCTGCCCGCGCAGCACGGCCGCCAGGCGACGGAGGCTGGCACGGACATCCGCAGTGGTGGGATCGCGCAAGAGCTCCGTGCGGTCGGCGGGAAAGCCGCCCAATTCGACCAAAACGTTGCGCACCCGCTCGGCATCGGTTTCAGCGTGGCGCAACGGGCGATCGTTGGACCAGCCTGCGTTGGCGCCAATCAGCAGCGCGAATCGTTCTTCGGCTTGCGCCGACGCGCAGCAGAGAATCGCGGCGACCAGCGCGACGCTCTTTCCCCTTCCCTTTGGCAGGGAGGGGAACCTACCGCACGATAAATTCGACACGCCGGTTGCGCGCCCGCGCGGCGTCGCTGGTGTTGGGCTCGAGGGGCCGGGACTTGCCATAACCAATCGACGTAAGCCGATGCCGTGCGACGCCGCGCTCGACGAGGTACTCGAGCACGGAGTGCGCCCGATTTTCCGAGAGCCGTTGGTTGTAGGCCGTGCCGCCCACATCGTCGGTGTTGCCTTCGATGCGCACCTGGATTTCCTGTTTGCGCACCAAAATATCGGCCACCTGATCGAGCAGACCAAAGGAATCGGAGAGAATGCGCGACTCGTTAAACGCGAAATGGATTGGGTGAAGAATGTGAATCGATTGCGCAGTGAGCTCGGCCTCGGCGGTGGCCGGCACCGGCCTAAGTTGGAAGTCGTGGACGAGCGTTTCCCCAGCGCGAATCTCTAGCGTCCCCCCGCGAGCGAGATAACCGTTGGCAACAACCTCCACCGCGTAAGTCCCTGGCCCGAGGCGCGCCTCGAATCCGGGCGAGGCTGGAAGATCGCGCCCCAGCGTCTTGGCACTGCTGGAGAGATGCAACACGGCCACCAACGGATGATCGTTGAGATCGGTGACCTGCCCTCGCAACGTTCCATCGCCAGGCGCGGGCGAGGCGGGGCGCACATCGATCGGTACGGTCGAGACAGACGCGGCGACTGTCTCTGCGGCCGGCGGTTCCTCCGGTGGCGCGGCGGGACGTGCAACCGTGGGCGCCGCGACTGGACGCGGCGTACGATTGAAACCAAAAAGCGCCGATCCAAATCCGAACTCGTAACCAAGCATCAAGAACGCCGCGAACTGGTTGTAGCCACGGGGAGCGGCATAAGCAGCACCGGCGACGATCGCCTTCGCACGACCGCCGAGCGCTGGACCGCGCAGGCCGACACCGACGCCGCCACCGAGAACGCTGCCCTCGGGAACGAGATAACCGACGCCACGCACCTCTAAAAATGGGCGGACCATGGCACGCGTAAATTCCATCGAGCCGAGCAGAAACCCGCCTCGGTACTGGCCGAGCGCGGCGCCCAGCCCAACGTCGATCGCCGGCAAGAGCGCGTAGGTAAGCTCGGCCTCCAGCCCAGCGCGGCGCGCCACGCCCTCGCCAAAGACGGCCAAGCCGAGGTGAAAGGGATCGTCGGGTGCTGAGACTTCCTCCGCGCGCACCGTCGCCGCGGTGTGAAGCACCAGCAGTGCCGATAAAAGAGGGGGAGTGAGTCGGGATGCGTTCATGATCGCCGCCGGCGTGGGCGCAGGAAAATCAGCAGCGCGAGAAGTGCCATCGCGTCGCCCGGTCGAGCGGCACTGCAACCGCAGGACCAGCCGGCGATCCCGTTGCCAGGAGGAGGCAAAGTAACGGTCGCGCCATCCGTTGACGTGCATGCGCCGTTGATGCAGTCGTTGCCGGCGCTGCAATCCGCGCTCGAGCAACAGCTTGCGACGCCGATGCAGACGCTCTGCGCGGGGCACCATTTGTGTGTGCTGTCGCATGCGCAAACGCTGTTCGTGCAGATTTGTCCGCCGCAATTGCTGCCCGCGCAGCAGGTGGATTGATCCACGCAGAGATTCGAGCCTGGGCATTTTTTGTGCGCGCTATCGCAGCCACATGCCCCACTGGCGCACGTTCCGCCGCTGCCGCAATCTGCATCGCCGCAGCAGGTGTCTTTGGCCACGCACGCCGTGGAAACCGGGCACTGTTTGTGTGCGCTGTCGCAAACGCACGCACCGCTCGTGCAAGCTTGACCGCTGCCGCAAGCGCTATCGGTGCAGCAAGCGGATTGGCTCACGCACACATTCGAGCCCGGGCATTTTTTGTGCGCGCCATCGCAGCCGCAGGCACCGCTAGAGCAGGTTCCGCCGTTGCCGCAATCGGCGTCGCCGCAGCAGAGGTCCTTCGCCACACACGCTGTCGAGCCCGGGCACTGCTTGTGCGTGCTGTCGCAAGCGCAGACGCCGTTCGTGCAACCTTGGCCGCTGCCGCAATCGCTATCCGCGCAGCAGGCGGATTGGCTCACGCACACATTCGAGCCCGGGCATTTTTTGTGCGCGGCATCGCAGCCGCAGGCACCGTTAGAGCAGGTTCCGCCGCTGCCGCAATCGGCGTCGCCGCAGCAGAGGTCCTTCGCCACACACGCCGTCGAGCCCGGGCACTGCTTGTGCGTGCTGTCGCAAGCGCAGACGCCGTTCGTGCAACCTTGGCCGCTGCCGCAATCGCTGTCGGTGCAGCAAACCACATTGAGGACGCACACGGACGAGCCCGGACACAGCTTGTGCGACGAGTCGCAGCCGCACGCGCCGCTGGTGCAGGTTCCGCCCGTTCCGCATTCCGCGTTGGAGCAGCAAGCGGCGGTGGCCAGGCAGGCCGTGGAGTTGGGGCAATGTTTGTGCGCGCCATCGCACGCGCAAACGCCGCTGGTGCAGGCTTGGCCGCTGCCGCACTCGTTGTCGCTGCAGCAGACCGATTTCAGAACGCACAACGCCGAGCCGCCGCACCGTTTGTGCGCGGCGTCGCAGCCGCAAACGCCGTTTTCGCAGGCGCCGCCCGTTCCGCAATCCGCGCTGGAGCAGCAGGCCGTCAGCGCGATGCAGGCGTTCTGTGCGGCGCACCACTTATGGGCACTGTCGCAAGCACATGCGCCGCTCGTGCAAATTTGTCCCCCGCCGCAGTCGCTGTCCGCGCAGCAGGCTGCCTGGGCGACGCAAACCGCGGATCCCGGGCACAACTTGTGCGACGAATCACAGCCGCAAACGCCGTTCGTGCATGACCCGCCGCTGCCGCAATCCGCGCTGGTGCAACAGGCCGTTTTGGCGATGCAGGCACTCTGCGCGGTGCACCATTTGTGGGCACTGTCGCAGGCACACGTGCCGCTCGAGCAGACCTGGCCCCCGCTGCAGTCGCCGTCCACACAGCAGGCGGCTTTGGCGACGCAGGTGGAACCGCAAAGCTTGTGGGACGAATCGCAGCCGCAGACGCCGTTCGTGCACGCACCGCCACTGCCGCAATCCGCGCTGGTGCAGCAGGCCGCGGCACCAATGCAGGCCCCCTGCGAGGTACACCACTTGTGTGCACTGTCGCAGGCGCACGCGCTGTTCGAGCAGATCTGGCCGCCGCTGCAATCCGCGTCCACGCAGCAAGCTGCTTTCGCCACGCACGTTGAAGCGCCTGGACACAACTTGTGGGACGAATCGCAGCCGCAGACGCCGTTTGCGCAGGCGCCGCCCGTTCCGCAATCCGCATCGGTGCAACAGGCGGTGGTGGCGATGCAGGCATTCTGCGCGGTGCACCACTTGTGTGCACTGTCGCAAGCGCACGCGCCGTTCGAGCAGACTTGGCCGCCGCTGCAGTCGCTGTCGGTGCAGCAGGCCGACTTGGCCACGCACACCGAGGCTCCCGGACACATCTTGTGGGACGAATCACAGCCACAGACGCCGTTGTTGCAGGCGCCGCCCGTTCCGCAATCCGCGCTGGTGCAGCAGGCCGCGGTAACGATGCAGGCATTTTGCGAGGCACACCATTTGTGAGTTCCGTCGCAAACGCAGGCCCCGCCGACGCAGCTTCCGCCGCCGCTGCAGTCACTGTCGGTGCAGCAGACGCCGGTTGCCACGCACGCATTGAGCGTGCCGCACAGTTTGTGCGAACTGTCGCAAGTGCAGAAGCCGGAGCCGCAGGTTCCGCCGCCGCCGCAATCCGCGT
>JAHFDP010000109.1 GCA_023248955.1 Deltaproteobacteria bacterium | reverse complement strand
AAGGGAGGCGTGAAGCAAGTTCCGAAGCGGCGGAACCTCGACCACTTCACCTATCCTTCTGGGTGCGCGCTCGATCTTTTGATTGCCGCGTTGGCGCGCGATTTTCGCCGATTTCGATCCGTCGTCGGAAAGGCTGGCCACGTCGGCCGCGCCCCGCAGGATGCCGCAGCCCACGCCCTGCGTGCCATCGAAAACCTGAAAGAGCGCGGCGATGGGCAGCAACGATGCGGTCATGGCAACCGTTGGTGCATCCGTGGTGAAGAGACGCGCGATCGCTTCCGGAAAAATCGCGAAGAGGAGCGCAAAGACCGGCGTGACGGCGGCGCCAATGCCCAGCGCCGTGTGCGCTGCGAGCCGGGCGCCCGGGTGATTGCCTCGGCCAATGGCTTGACCCACACGCGCACGCGCGGCGGAAGTGCAGGCATCGCTTCGTGACGATACGGCACGATGCTTGGGCAACAAAGATTCGGCGGGGCATGCCGCTGATTTTCGGTCTAGGTCGACGTTAAGCATTTGACATATCCCGCAACCTGCGCATACTCTTCACTTTTTTAGGGGACAAACCATGGCGATGACGAAAGCGGACATCATCGAGAGCGTCTTCGAGCGCGCGGGCCTGTCCAAGAAGGACGCCGCCGAAGTCGTCGAGCTGATTTTCGACACGCTCAAGATGACGCTGGAGCACGGCGAAAAGATCAAGGTTTCTGGATTCGGCAATTTCGTGGTGTCGCAGAAACGGTCCCGCCCGGGCCGCAATCCACAGACGGGGCAGCCGCTGGAGATTACGGCACGGCGCGTGGTGAAGTTTCGTGCGTCGCAAGTGCTGAAGGGCGCGCTCAACAAGAGTTGATATTCCCGGTCGCCTCCGTTACAAGCGCGCATTCGCGGGGCGTAGCGCAGCCTGGTAGCGCACTTGCTTGGGGTGCAAGTGGTCGGAGGTTCAAATCCTCTCGCCCCGATTCTTTTAAGGCCCCGATCTTCCTCGATTGCCGCTGCCGAATTTTTGGGCTCAAACGCTCTATTCGAGCCCGGTGGCAGCAAATCGGCAGCAAAGGTCGCGATCGGGCCGAAGTCGAGCTTGCCCACGGCGTCGCGCATTTCGTCCATTCCCTCAATATGTGTGTAGATACTCAGTGTCGTTTCGACATCGGCGTGGCCTAGGATTCGCTGCACCACCCAATCTGATCAATGAAGTGATCGATGGCATGATCAATTAATCGGTCCAGTGATCCACCCATGGGATTGATCACGCAATTGATCAGTCGATTGATCGGTCCATTGATCACCGCGCGTCAGCGCTGACGCTGGATATCTGCTCAATAACCGCTCGTAACAGGTCTAGAAGTTGTGCCCGTTCTTCGACCGCCAGCTGCCAAGGCATTGCTGTGTTCTCCCATAAGGAGTACATTCCTCTTGTGATTCGAAAAGTCATGCTCTCTTCTTCGGTGCGCAAAGCTCTACTGTAGGTTCCTCGTCACATCGCGGAAAAGCTCGCGCTCTGGGTCGAAGCAGTCGAGGAAGCCGGTCTCGAGGAGGTGCGCAAGATCGCTGGATTCCACGACGAGCCCTTGAAAGGCGACCGGCATGGCCAGCGTTCAATTCGTCTGAACAAGGCCTATCGCGCGATCTACGTCATCAAGAACGACGGCACGGCGGAATTCGTCGCAGTCGAGGAGGTATCGAAGCATGACTACTAGGCACAAGAGCAGCGCGATGAAATTTTTGGAGCAGCTCATCGGCGGTCAGCTCACGCTCGGACGCGCGCTCGGAACTATCCGACAAGGAGACGAGCAGAGTCTGGCCGCCTTCGCACGGCAATTGGGCATTTCTCGCGCGCACCTTTGCGACATCGAAAAGGGGCGCAAGACAGTGACCCCAGAACGAGCGGTTCGCTTCGCACGAGCGCTCGGGTACGGCGAGAAGCAATTCGTTCGACTGTCACTGCAAGATCAGCTTGTGCGTGCCGGACTTAGATATCGCGTGGAGATTACCGCGTAGGATTTGAGCTCCTTCCGCGCCGTCCTTTCGCTAAGCGTCGCGCCCTTGCGCTGCCACTCGGAGTCAAGGTCTGCGCAGTCGCTTGTCGTCATCGCCCGCCGGTGGGTCAAATCCCGGGAGCCGTGCTGAATCGTCGCGAGATCGAGGTGGGCGTCATACCCCGCGGACCCGAACCATCCTGTCGCCAAACCGAGCGACGACATCGAGCTCACCGCCCAGCGCCTCGATGTAACGTCGTAACGTTGAGAGCTTGAAATCCTCTCGACGCTCGAGTTTGGACAAGTCGCTCTGAGCCATCCGTGCCGCTGATGCCGCCTCGATTTGGGTAAGCCCCGACATTTCACGCAACTCTTTCAGCGACATTTCGAGCAGCTCACGCTGAACCCACTCGTCGTTCGCCTTGATCTCATCCAGAGTCAGCTTCGCGCGCCCACGCGCTCGAATGTCGGCCCAGCGGTGCAACTTCAGTTTTGCGGCCATCGGTCCACTCCTCGCGTCATCTTGCGTCCTGCTCACTCAAGTACTGCTCCCATATCTTCTCGGCTCTCGGGACGTTCGCCACGTACCATCGATCCGCGCCAGTCTTGTCTCCTCCCAGAATGAGCACCGCATCTCGCTGGGGATCGAACGCATAAAGGACTCGTAACGGACGACCGCCCGACTGCACGCGAAGTTCTCGGAGCGCAAACCGGGAGCTGATTGCACTCGACCACGGACCCCAGTGCCACACCGCGACCGGCCAGGAGATCGACCGCCCGCTCCACGGCGGCGGTGTCTTGCGCATCGAGCTCCTCGTACCAAGCGCTGAACTCATCTGTCGCGACCACCTCCGCCAATCAGCCTCCTCCGTCCCGATTCTCAGGCCTTAATATAGCACAACTACACTAGTGCTTCAATTCACTCAAGACGAGCAGCATCTTTAGGTGGTGAAGCCTCTGATTTGGCAGCTCCGCGATTCGCCGGAGTTTGCGTTTCTCAATAAGCCGACCGATCCGAATGCGTTCGAGCGTGACGAATACTTGTACGTCGTGCGCGCGCGCGGTGCAGCTGGGTACGGATTGCCGTTCTTGATGGCGCGAGCGGCTGCGTAGGTGCGACCATGACGAGCGAGAAACGGATCAAGGTGCGCGTGGTGTCGGGCGCAGGCGGACATCGGCGAATTGGGCGGTTCTGGCCGCCGAAGGCGACGGACGCCGAGGTGCCGCCGGAGCAGCTTCGCGAATTGCAGGGCGATGCGCGGATGAGCGTGCTGATTGTTGAGGCGCCGGCGGCGAAGCCGTGATTTGACAGCGTATACCAACATTGGTATATACATTCTCGTGTTACCGCTTAGCTACTTCGCCACGTCCGCCGGGCGTAGCCAGCCGCTCGAGTTTCTGGGCGCACTTCCGAAACGTGACGGAGCGCAGATCCGCGGTGACCTGTTTGCCTACTGCGAGTACCGGGACACGGCACCGATTTCCTGGAGGCCCATCAAAGGGCAGCGGCCTATGTTTGAAATCCGCACGGGAGGATTTCGCTCCTACTGCGTCGTTCACAAACTCGTGTTTTGGGTTCTGCACATCGGTCGCAAGAAAGATCAACAGCGCGACATCGAGACAGCGGCAAAGAGAATGAAAGACGTTTTCGGAGGATGACGATGGCCAAAAAAACGATCCGCCCGCATGGAATCGATGGGCACGCCGAGTTGGCGCGGCAGCTCAAGGACCCCGCGTTTCGCTACCACTTCGAGCAGCGTCGGCTGATGCATGAGGTGGCCATCGCGGTTCGGGACATGCGCGTCGCCGCGGGTCTGACGCAGGCCGAGCTTGCCGCCAAGATTGAGACGAGCCAGCCAACGATCGCGCGCCTTGAGCGTGGTCAGGGGACGCATACGCCGCAGTGGGACACGCTGCGGCGTATTGCCATTGCGCTTGGGCGGCAGCTTCGGGTCCGCTTTGCGCAAAGGGCGGGCGAGCTTGTCGAGGTGGAGCGCCTGCCAAAACGCCGCGCGGCACGGGGAGAGAGTCAGCACGCTGCTCGTTGAGACGGTTTTCCCGACGTAGCCATGTTCTACGCCACACCCGACAACCTGGCCGCGTTGTCGCTGCCTTGCTGAGAGTGGCGGCCAAAATCTTTTTTCGCACGACCTTCGCTCCTTGTTGGACACCAACCGCGAGTCTTCTCCGATCAGCGTCGGGCCCTTCTACCTCGTCAGCGAATAGCTGCGGTGCCGAGGGTCGGTGAACGCGCCACCAGGCATCGATGGCAAGTGCTTGTCTGTCCGCCTCCGGCTCAGTTCGAACGCGAGCCTTCACTTGCGCGAACGAAGCTTGCTTAGCAGGGCAGTAGCGGGATGCCCCTTGCCCAACCGCGCGGTGTCCCACGCTTTGGACAATGCCGCGTGTAACTCTGCTCGCTCCGAATCGTCGAGATCATCGCCCGGATCGGCGATCGTAAGCTCCAACTCCGTCCCCTCGGGCAGGTCGATTGCCTGCTCGACAACCAAGTGACCTTTGCGGACGTTGGCCTTTAGCGCATGCACGTTTTCAATTCTATGCCACGGCTGGAATCGACGCTACTTGGCCGGGTGCACGTGCTTGACCCTAGACCCGGCCATCCACGAGGATTTCGATGCCCGTGGATGGCCGGCTCTTCGGCCGGCCATGACGACTGGTGTAACGGACTGAACGGTTACGATATTCGTCAACCCACTCACGGAGATCCAACCGCACTCACGTAATCTTGATCCACTCCAACTAACCTCCGCGTCGCGCCGGGTGGGCGGGGGCGGCGCGCGGGGCGGCCCGTGCAAAGCGAGGACTGTCTGACGCCAGCGCGTC
>JAHFDP010000006.1:15824-87818 GCA_023248955.1 Deltaproteobacteria bacterium | reverse complement strand
GACGTGCGAAGACGGCCTGCGAAACGCGGAGCGCCGACCGAACCGCGACGATGTCGCGCGAGTGCATGGCGGGAGGCGGCGCAAGGGAAACGTCCCGTGTGGTGAGTGTGCGCGCACCACGGTGGTAGCTCACCGCATCTTCGAGTCCCTCGCGAATCTTTTCGAACGCCGACTTTTTACCTTGCCGCTTCATGATGCTTCCTCCTTGAGCGTTTGAACGAGTGCCGCTACCGCTTTGCGCTCAGACGGGGACAGGTCGTCCTTTTCGCGCTTGCCGAAGATGACGATCAGGTGCGTTACCCCGCGAGCCGCCAGGTCGAGGTAGTAGACGCGGGCTCCTCCGCGCTTGCCTCGTCGGACGGCTCGTTGTCCGATGCGGATCTTTCTGAGGCCGCCATACTACTGTGTAGTATGGTTTTAGGTAAGCCTCGGGTGTGTTGAAAAGTTTGGCGCCGAGGCGATCGCGGACGCTCGCTTGGACGCTAGCTCTGCGTAGAAGCTACGGCTAGACGTTAGGGGGAACCCGAGGCCCTGGCGGCATTCATAGAACGACAGCGTCAAGGACATGGGTGACGGAAGGAGCGAGGGGGCATATTTGATGCGCTTGACATCATATGAGCTAAAGGTTATATGCTAGACGTGGAAATCGTCACCACCGACGAGTTCAAGGGCTGGTTCTTCGCGCTCGACGACAAGGACGCGGAAGCGGTTGTTCATCTGGTCGGGCTCCTGGTAAGCGCTGGCGTTACGCTCAGATTTCCATATTCGAGCGCTATTCAGGGATCCGTGATCGCGATGCGGGAGCTTCGAGTGCAGTCGAAAGGACGGCCACTTCGGATTCTTTACGCGTTTGATCCGCGTCGAAATGCGTGCTGATTCTCGGTGGCGACAAGACCGGCAACGATCGCTGGTACGAGGTGAACGTGCCGATCGCCGAGCGCATTTGGAACGAATATCTCGCCGAGCAGGCGAAGGGCTTGCACGAAAAGGAGGAGTAGCGATGCCGATGAAACTTCACAAATGGTCCGACATTCGCCGGCAACGGTTCTCGCCTGAGAAGCTGGCCGAGTTGGATCGGAAAGTTGCCCGCGAGGTTCTCGACATGAACCTGCGCGAGATTCGCGAGCTGGCGGGCAAAACGCAGAACGAGTTGGCGGAAGCGGGTGAGATGGCGCAGAGCGAGGTGTCGCGAGCGGAGCGCCGGGAGGACCATTTACTCTCCTCGCTCAAGCGGTATGTCGAGGCGCTGGGTGGAGAGTTGGAGGTTATTGCGCGGTTCGGAGATAAGACCGTGCGGCTGCGCGGGGTGTGAGTAGACAGCTTGATTTCTCAATGACCGTGCGCTGCGCGCCGGTATCGATCATGAGCTTTGCGCGAAGGCTTGCAACACCGATTGATTTTGCGGCCAAGACCGCGGCCACCGCGGAATGCGGCGCCAGCGTCACCTCGACGAGGGGACCCGCGTTGATTGGCCCATGTGGAATGGGCTCAATTCGACCAACGTGCTTCACCGAATGCCAAAAAGAACGCCCGCGGTAACATGCGTCGGCACTATCGAAGCCACGGGTGCGATCACGAACCCGCCATCAACGCCAAATTTCTCAACCAGCAGGGCACCCGCACACCCATCGGTTCGCGCCGCGCGGACCGGACAGGCTTGGCAGGATCGAAATCGTTGCTGTAGACGTGCGATGTGCCTAGCTAGGTACGACACATTGCAGGGGGAGGCGCAAGATGTCTGTAACGAGGGGTCGTCGTTCTCGGCGGTGTGATAGTAGCTGGGTGGTTGCTGCGTAGCGACAGCTCGCGCTCAGACTGCTGGGTGGTGCTCACTCGCAAGTAGCTTACCCAGGTTGTCCGCTCAGCTCGCATCGGAATCGCCAGCCTCCTCTCTGGGGGCCCCGTGTTTGGGCCTGTTGAGCAGGCGCTGGAGACCCGGCCAGATGAGTTCCCGTTCCCAAACCGGGATGACATCTGGAAGCGCATCGACTCCACTGACTTCGAGGTTCAACTGCCTCTTCTTGAATCGTGCCTGTGTCTTTTCGGTCATGCCCTCTACAGACGCGGCTTTCGAGAGCGCTTTGGGACTGGATTCGTCGTTCCGGCGCAGCTCCTGGAACGGGCTACTTTGTCGTCGGCAACCATGGTACCCAAGCTGGCGATGCGGACGCTCGATCGCTCTGCTGCTGAAGTGCCAAACCTATTCACACGAGGGATGGCCTCGGTTCGCGCTGGATGGCGTCTCCCGTTCGCCCTCATCGCCGGCATGGTGTTGCCCGCACACCTCGCTTCAGCAAGTGATCTAGGATCCGATGCTGGTGCCAGCAATGGTGGCCAGGATCCCTGTCACGACTTCTACCAGTACGCATGCGGCACGTGGCTACAGAGCCATCCGATTCCTGCCGACCGCTCCGCCTGGGACCCGTATTACGATCTCGGCCAGAAGAATGCCGAGATCGTGCGGGCCATCCTCGAACAGCGCGAGCCGGATAAGAGCGCCGATGGTCGCAAAATCGCTGATGACTATGCGAGCTGCATGGACGAAGCGGCGATCGAACGTGCTGGCGTGGCGCCGCTTGCCGCCCAGCTGGCCCGCATCGAGGCGCTCCGCACGCCCGCTGAGTCGGTCGCCGCGTTGGCGGCGCTGCACACGCTCAGCGCCGATGCGCTGTTCAATCTCTACGCCGACACGGACTTCGCCGACTCAAGCCGAATCATAGCGGCGCTCGATCTTCCAGGATTTGGCCTGCCCGATCGCGAGTACTACTTGGCGACCAGCGACGACTCGCGCAAACTCCGCGACGCATACAGGCACCACGTCGCGCGTATGCTCGAGTACAGCGGCCTTGCGACGGCAGAAGCGGCCGGGGCAGCCGAGACCGTCCTGCGGCTCGAGACCAGTCTGGCGAAGGTCGCGCCGACAAAAGAACAACGCCGCGATCCGAAGAGCCGGAACCACAAGCTGACCTATGCGCAGCTCGGCTCGCTGACACCGTCGTTCCCATGGCAGGTGTATTTCCGGACCATCGGTGCGGTTCCACCGGTTGACTTCAATGTCGACGCACCGGATTACCTGCGTGCCGCCACCCAGGCCTGGCTCAAGCTGCGCCCCGAGCAGCAGAAGGCATATCTGCGCTGGCGCCTGGTCGATACGCTGGTGGCGGTGCTGCCCGCCAAATTCGTCGAAGAGGATTTCCAGTTCTACGGCAAGACCCTGCGCGGAACAAAACAGGTCGAGGCGCGCTGGAAACGCTGCGCCCGGGTAACGAACAATCATCTCGGCGAAGCCGTCGGTCGGCTCTTTGTAGCAACCCATTTTACGGCGCGTGACAAGGAACGCGTGGTCGCGATGATCCGCGCCATCCAAACCACGCTGCGCGACGACATCGGGGCGTTGCCATGGATGACGGCCGCCACGCGCACCGAGGCTGTCGCCAAGCTCGAGGCCTATCGCATTAAGGTCGGCTTTCCCGACAATTGGCGGGACTATTCCGGGCTCGAGATCCGGCGCGGCGATGCGTTCGGCAATGCCGTTCGTGCCGCCCGCTTCGAGTTCGCCCGCCAACTCGCCAAGCTCGGCAAGCCGATCGATCGCGAGGAATGGTTCTCGCTGCCGCAAGCCGTCGACGGCTATCAGAGCGCGGCGCGGGTCGAAGTCGTGCTCACCGCTGGCTTCCTGCAGCCGCCGTTCTTTGATTCGAGCGCGGATGACGCGGTCAACTTCGGCGCTTTGGGACGCGCCATCGGCCACGAGCTGACCCATGGACTCGACGACCATGGGCGGAAATTCGATCGCCGTGGCAACCTGCGCGATTGGTGGACACCGGCCGATTCGGCCGCTTTCGAGGAGCGCGCCCAGTGCTTCGTCGACGAGTATTCGCAGTTTGTGGTGGTTGACGACAAAAAACTCAACGGTCGGCTGACGCTCGGCGAAAACATTGCCGATAACGGCGGCATGCGCTTCGCCTACGCCGCCCTCGTCAAGAGGCTGGCCGACAAGCCCCGAACGCTCGTGAACGGCCTCACTCCAGAGCAACGCCTGTTCCTGGCGTTTGCCCAGACCCAGTGCGCGAATGTCGCCGACGCGACGCTGAGAGATCGCGTCCTCACCGATCCGCACTCCCCCGGGCGCTGGCGAGTGAACGGGACGCTCGCAAACATGCCCGAGTTCCGGCAGGCGTTTTCCTGCAAGCCGACCGACGCCATGGTCAATCCGCGGCCGTGCCGGATCTGGTGACCCGATCGGCAATCGCAGCACTTGCCTGGGAATCGCCGAAGAGCGCGGGTAAATCACTCGGAGGCGCTCGTCCACGTTTTGGCTGGCCGGGGGGTTCACCGAAGCGGGCCGCGGTGTTCGCGCCAATGCGCGTGAAAAGGGTCAGCCCGTTCCCGCCTATCCATCCGAGACCGAGCGAGCTTTTTTCGTCGAGCTGCTCATTCGACACGGCCTGCGGAAGATCACGTCTTGATCGTTCATCCCAACAAACCCGGAGAGCGAATGGAACGCGCGAGCAATCTGGTCGAATTACCCGAACGCCTGCGAAAAGCCTCTGAGGCCGCGGCGTTTCTCTCCGTTTCCCTTTCTTGGCTTCGGCATGCCACGGCTGCGGGTATCGTGCCCTGTGTTCGATTCGGCGGTCACGTTCGCTACGATTTGGCCCAGCTTGGCGAGTGGGCACGAGCTGGCGGGAAGAGCGTGGCGAACCTTCTGCCGCTGCGGCGCGGCTGATAAAATAGAACGTTGACGGAGGCGACCATGGCTAGCGTGTATCTTCGCGGCACCAACTGGAATGTGAAGTTCAAGGACGCAGCGGGTGTTTGGCGGCGGATTCCAACCAGGGCGCAAACCAAGACAGAGGCGAAGCGGTTGGCGGTGGAAATCGAGCGCCAGGCCGAGCGTCAACGATGTGGCCTTGAACCGCTGGCGGGCGACGGCGAGATGACGCTCGGCGAGCTTTGCCAGCGTTGGCTTGGCACCTATTGCCCCGAACTGAGCCTTCGCGTCGAAACGCTTCGCCTCAAGAAACACGTTCAGTCCAAGCCCCTGGGCGAGATGCCGCTTCGCCTTGTCACGACGGCGCTGATCGATGACCGGTTGCGCGAGATGAGCGCCGAGGGTTCCGACGGCGCAAGGCGAGCGGCAAGGAACATGTCGAAGCGCACGCCGACAAGGCGCCTCGAAATTGCCCCAAGTGCGAAGGCCGGCTCTGGCCGAAACCGATTCCGCGTCCGCTGGGATTCCACGACCTGCGCCACACCACGGCGACGCTACTTCTTCGCGCTGGCGTCGATGTGCATCGTGTTCAGCGCATCATGAGGCACGCCGATTCGAAGACGACGACATCGACCTACGCCCATCTCGATGTGGAGGACCTGCGCGACGGCGTGAACGCGATCACGCCCGCGCTACACTCAGTGGCCGCGATGATGTCGGCGCAGCTCGCAGCGTGCACCGAATCGAATCCGTTTGGTCCACCCTTGGTCCAAGGCGAAGAATTTGGGCCGACGGCAACGGAGGGAACGATTTTGCAGGGAGCGGAAAGTGCCGCAGTCCCGCGGGCTTCCGACGGCTTCGTTTTGGGGCGACCAGCGGGGTTTGAACCCGCGACACCTGGATTCACAGTCCAGTGCTCTACCAGCTGAGCTATGATCGCCGTAGCGTCGGCTTTCTACAAAATTTCCGAGATGCGCGCCAGGAGGGTCTCGAACCCCCGGCCTGCGGCTTAGAAGGCCGCTGCTCTATCCAACTGAGCTACTGGCGCCCAAAAATCGGGGCGAGAGGATTCGAACCTCCGACCTCCTGCGCCCAAGGCAGGCGCGCTACCAGGCTGCGCTACGCCCCGTCAATTCCGGGATTTGTAACATCGCGCGAACCATTTCCGCAAACGCGCGGCCGCGGTGGCTGATGCGATTTTTGTCGTCGGCAGAAAGCTCTGCGAGCGTGCGGCCGTCGGGGAGCTCGAAGAGCGGGTCGTAGCCAAAGCCTTGCGTGCCGCGGGCGGCGAAGGCGATTTTCCCGTCGCAGCGGCCGGTGGTTGCCCACGATTTTCCGTCGGGGGCGACGAGTGACAGCGCGCAGAAAAAGTGCGCGTCTCGTCGTTCGGCGGGAACGTCGGCCAATTCGCGGAGCAATTTTTCGCGGCGACGTTCTTCGGTCGTGTCGTAGCGCGCGCTCGCCAGTCCGGGGCGTCCATCTAGTGCATCGACGCAGAGTCCCGAATCGTCACCGAGCGTCCAGAGTCGTGCGTGGCGGGCGCCAGCGTTGGCTTTGAGCGCGGCGTTTTCGGCGAAGGTGGTGCCGGTTTCTTCGGGTGCCGCTGCACCGACGTCTTCGAGCGTGACGAGCTCGAACGGCGCGCCGGCGAGGAGACTACGCACTTCGCCGAGCTTGCCGCGGTTGGTGGTGGCGATCAGGAGTTTCATGACTACTTGATGACCACCTAATGACTACTTGGTGACTACCTTGAGCGCGGCGTCGAGCGCAGCGCGCTGCTTTTCTGCCAGCGTTCTCACGCCGGCGAGGCCCAAGTCCAAGAGGCGCGTTAACTGATCGCGAGAAAACGTTCCGCGCTCCGCCGTGCCTTGCAATTCGATGAGCTCGCCCGCGGCGGTGGCCACGACGTTCATGTCCACTTCCGCGGTCGAGTCCTCGGCGTAGTCGAGATCGACCACCGGGGTGCCGCGCACAATGCCAACGGAAATCGCTGCCACGGGCGCTCGCAGCGGGTTGCGTTTGAAAACGTTGAGCCGCGCCATTCGTCCGAGCGCCAGGCCCAGCGCGACGTAGCCGCCGGTAATAGCCGCGGTACGTGTGCCGCCGTCCGCTTGCAGCACGTCACAGTCGACGATGATTTGCCGCTCGCCCAATGCGGGCAGATCCACCGCCGCGCGAAGCGCGCGTCCGATCAGCCGTTGAATTTCTTGCGTGCGTCCGCTCTGTTTTCCGCGCGCCGCTTCCCGATCGGAGCGCGTGTGCGTCGAGCGCGGAAGCATTCCATACTCCGCGGTAATCCATCCCTCGCCAGTGCCCTTGCGGTAATGCGGAACTTTCTCCTCGACGGTGGCGTTGCAAAGCACGCGCGTTTGTCCGAAGCAGGCCAGCACGCTTCCCTCGGCGTGGCGGGTGAAATCGACAATCAGTTCGACCGAACGCAAGGCGTCGGCGGGGCGGTTTTCCGAGCGGGGCATGGGGCCTTCATTGCACAGACGGCGCCGCGGCGCCACGGGCTGCCGCAGTGGGCGCGGCCGGACCGTGCGCTTCGCGCTGTTCGGCGGCCTCCTTGCGAAAGTCGGCGATTCCGTCGGCGATCGCTTGCGCCAAAAGTCGCTGGTAGTGCGGCTGCGCCAAGCGGCGACCTTCCGCCGGGTGTGAAATGAAACCCACTTCGACCAGCGCCGCCGGCATGCGTGCGCCGGCCAATACAATGAATGGCGCTTGGCGCACCCCGCGGCTGGGCGCGTGCGTGGCGCGGATGAGGCGGCGCTGCAAGGCCGCGGCGAGCGCCGTTGAATCAACGTGGGCCTGGTTGACGGCGAGATCTTCCAGGATGGCCTGCACCGGATCGCGCTTGGTCGCGGCGGGTTGGGCCGGATCGGCGTTTTCACGATCGGCGAGGACGCGGGCTTGCGCGTCGGTGGGATCGGGCGATAGCGAATAGGTTTCGATCCCACGTGTCGAGCGGCGATCGCTCGTGGTGGGCATGGAATTACAATGAATAGAAATCAGAAAGTCCGCGTTCTGGGCGTTGGCGATCGCGGGCCGTTCCGCAAGGGCAACGTCCACATCTCCCGCGCGCGTGAGCACGGCTCTGCCGCCCAAATCCCCTTCGATGATGTGCGCCAGCTCGCGCGCGATGGCGAGGGTCACGTTTTTTTCGTAGAGCCGCCGCGGACCATGGGCGCCCTCGTGCGGAAATGGTCCGCCGTGACCCGGATCGATCGCCACCACGAATCCGGGTGCAGCTCCAGCCGATGCGGCGAGGACGAGCGTAGCGGCGAACAGCGTCATGACGGCCGATCAGTCTGATGCAGAAACGTTGCTAAAGCCAGCAAGCGGGCGCCCATCATTGACTTTTCTTCCGCTGGTGTTCTCTACTCCCGCGCCTTCCACCCAATGAAAAACGCCGCCGTCAAGCTGATTCGAATTCTGCTGTCCGGCACTGCGTTTTTCTTTTTTTGGTCGGGCGGCGCGCTGTTGTCCTGGGTGATTCTTCCCGCCGTGCGTTTCTATTACGAAGGCGATCCCCTCATGCAGGCTCGCCGTTGTCGCGCGTGGGTGAGCGGCGGTTTTCGGCTGCATGTGGGCTACATGCATTTTTGTCGGCTGGTGCATTTCGATCCGCGCGACATTCGGCGCCAGCTTCCCGACGGGCCCTTCGTGCTGACGGCAAACCATCCGACGTTGATCGATGTGGTGCTCATCCTGGCCGTGTATCCGTCGATCTATTGCGTGGCCAAGAGCGCGCTCTTCAAAAGCCCCCTGGTCGGACGTCTGCTCACCTATTGCGACCACATCGACGCCGGCGAGGGCGATGCGATTTCCGGCGCCGCAGTTTTGCATGGCGCCATCGCCAGGTTGCGAGCGGGTGATCCCGTGCTCGTCTTCCCCGAGGGAACGCGCTCGCCCATGCGAGGGCTCGGCCATTTCAAACGCGGCGCCTTTGAGATAAGTTGCCGCGCCGGTGTGCCGGTGGTGCCGCTCTTTATCGCCTGCGAACCGCCGGGTCTCATGAAGGGGATGGCCTGGTACACCGTTCCCACGGGGACGATGCGGTTCAAAATGGCGGTGCTGGCGGAACAACATCCGGCGGCGTTTGGCGGGGAAGCGCGGGTGATGGCGGAGCAGGTCCGCGGCCTGTTCGAGCAGCAGATGCAGGCTGGGCGCGGTTCGGCGGGGAACTCGGCGGCAGCCTGATACTCAGTGGATTGTATTGCAAACGATTACAATAGGAAATGCGGATGGAGAAGCTCGAACAAGAAATCAAAGAACTGATCGTCAGCGCGCTGATGCTCAAGGACGTGGGTCCGGCGGAAATCGACGCTACCGCCCCGCTGCTCATCGATGGATTGGGGCTCGACTCCATCGACGCACTCGAACTGGCGATGGCGCTCGGCAAAAGATACGGCATCAAGTTCAGCGCGGACGATGCGAAGAACCGCCAAGCCTTTGCAAGCGTGCGCGCGCTCGCGGCGTTTGTCGCGCAGCATCAGGGGACCAAATGACGCGGGCGGAGATCGAGAAAAAAGTGGAGACGATGATGGTGGAGATGTTTGAGATCTCGCCTTCCGCGCTCACGCCCAACGCCAAACTGTTCGAGGATCTCGGCCTCGACAGCATCGACGCCGTCGACATGATGGTGAAGCTGCAAGAGATGACCGGACGGCGCGTGGACGAGGCGGCGCTCAAGAGCGTGCGCACGGTGACCGACGTGGTGTCGCTGGTTGAGAAGCACCTGCAAGGTTGATGGCGTGGATGGCGCCGCATCGATTCGATCTTTTTAGCGGCGTTGCTCCGGATGCGCTGGTTGCGGTGGGCTCCGCGGGCTCGCGAACCTTCGCCGATCTTTTCGCTGACGCGCGCGCCGTGGCTGCGCGACTTCCGGCGGCCACCGAGGGGAGCGAGGTCCTCGTCGTTTGCGGCGACCGGTATCACTTTGCGGTTGGTTTAAGTGCGGCGTGGCAAGCTGGACACGCGGTGGCGCTACCGCCGACGAGTCAGCCGGCGATGGTCGCGAAGCTCGCGGCGAATCCGGCGGTGCGATTTTTGCTGCACGACACCGATGCGCGCGACGGGCTTGATCTTCGCGCGCTCCTGGGAACCGAATGGTCGACCTCCGCTACTTCACCAATCACGTTCGAACCCAGCCGCCACGTCGTCACGGTCTACACCTCGGGCAGCACTGGCGCGCCGCGCGCCGTTCGAAAAACCGCGGCGCAGCTGCTCGGCGAAGCGGCGCTGATGGCAACGACGTTCGAGATCAGCGCGAGCGATCGCGTGCTGGCGACGGTTCCGCCGAACCATATTTATGGGTTGCTATTTGGCGTGCTCGTTCCGCTTTCCGCGGGCGCGGCGTTTGTTCGTGAGACGCCGTTGCACGCGGAAGCGGTACAGGCCTTCGGGCGCACGCATGGCGCAACGATTCACGTCAGCGTGCCGGCGCACCTTCGCGCCCTCGCGGCACTCGAGGTGACGTGGCCCGCGCTGCGCTTTGTTTTCTCCTCGGGCGCGCCACTTGATGCGACCACCGCGCAGCAACTCGCGCAGCGCGGCGTCGCGGCAACGGAAATTTTGGGATCCTCGGAAACAGGCGGTATCGCCTGGCGCCGGACAGATTCAAATCAGTTGTGGCAACCGCTTCCGGGTGTTCGCGTGGGCGCGGATGCGACTGGGCAGCTCCTCTTGGAATCGCCGTTTTTGGAGGGATCTCTCGGTCACGCGCAACCGTGCGCGGATCGCATCGAGCTCGTGCCGGGTGGTCGCTTTAAGCACCTTGGCCGTCTCGACGATGTCGTGAAAGTGGCGGGCAAGCGCATCGCGCTCGGCGAATTGGAGGCGCGTTTGCGCGTGGTTCCTGGTGTGCAAGATGCCGCGGTGGTGACGCTGCCCACGGTGAACGGGCGCGGAATCGAAGTGTGCGCCGCGCTGGTCGCGCCCGATTGCACGCCCGCCGCGATTCGCGAATCGCTCTTGCAATGGCTCGATCCCGTGGTCTTGCCGCGTCGCTGGCGATTCGTGAAAAGCCTTCCGCGCGAGGAGAATGGGAAGCTGACGCGCGCGCGTCTTCTCGCGCTCTTCGACGAGGGACGCCGCGATTTCGAGGTGAAACGCCGCGAAGATCGATCGGGCGAATCAATCGAGATTCGCGAAGTGGAAGTTGGTGTTCCGCGCGATCTTCTTTTTTTCCGCGGCCACTTCGAAGACGCGCCGTTGCTCGCTGGCGTGGTGCAACTGACGAATTTGGCGGTCCCTGAAATCCGCGAACGCTGGCCCGATCTCGGCGTGCTGCGCAGCTTGGCGCGAATCAAATTCCGCCGTCCCATTCGGCCCGACGAAACGATCGTTTTGTTGCTGGAACGGAGCGAGCACCAGCCATCGGTCTCGTTCCAAATTGCGCGGCGCGGTGAACCGTGTAGCTCGGGGACGCTCTTGTTCGCGGTGGGGGCGAGGTGATGTTTCGTCCGTGCGTGGTGATTCCGACGTTCAACAACCCGGCAACGATTCGCCGCGTCGTGGAGCGCGTGCGACAGAAAATCGCGGACATCGTGGTGGTCGATGACGGCGGTGGCGCGGAGGCGGCAGCGGAGATCGACCGACTCGGTGCCGAACAACTCGCGCACGTGGTGCGGCGAAAAGTGAACGGCGGAAAAGGCGCGGCGGTCAAGAGCGGATTCGAGGCCGCGCGCAGTCTTGGGTACACGCACGTTTTGCAAGTCGACGCCGATGATCAGCACGACTTGAACGACATCCCGCGGTTTCTCGCGAGCGCCGAAGAAAATCCGGACGCGCTTATTTTGGGCCATCCGATTTTTGACGCGACGGTTCCGCGCGGACGATTGGCGGGTCGGCAAGTTTCCATCTTCTGGGCCGCGCTCGAAACCGGCGGCCGCGCCATCGTCGATCCGATGTGCGGTTTTCGTGTCTATCCACTCGCCGCGGCAATGGCGGAACGCTGCGGCGATGGCATGGAGTTCGACATCGAGATCGGTGTGCGCATGGCGTGGAGCCGCGTGCCGGTCGTCAATTTGCCGACGCGCGTGCGCTACGTCCCCGCAGCCGAAGGCGGCGTTTCCCATTTTCGTTTGTGGCGCGACAATGCGCGCATCAGCTGGCTTCACACACGCCTTTGCGTGCAAGGCCTCTTGCGTTTCTTTCTCTGGCCGTTGCGGCGGCGCGGCGCGCGCGCGGAAATGTCACCATGAACCACGACGCGTCTTGGCTAACGATTTCCGAGCGTGGCACCGTGCTGGGGATTCGTTTTTTGCTTTTCGTTTGCACGGCGCTAGGACGGGGCGTCGGTCGAGCGATATTACAACCGATTGCATTGTATTACGCGTTGGTACACGTCAACGCGCGGCGCGCCTCCCGCCGTTATCTCGAGCGCCTGCACGCCCGCGTGACCTTCGGCATGATCTATCGCCACATCCTGCATTTCGCCGAGGCGTCCCTGGACCGCATCTTTCTTTTGCGCGGCCGCCACGAGCATTTCGAAATCGGGTCGCAGGGTTTTGATCATCTGCGCGCGCTGCGCGATTCGCGGCGAGGCGCGATCTTGCTTGGCGCCCACCTGGGCAGCTTCGAAGCCATGCGCGTGTTGGCTGATGCGCGCGAATTGCCGATCAACATTTTGACCTACACCGGCAACGCGCGGAAGGTGAACGCGGTGCTGCGCGGCCTCGACACCAAGCACCCGCCGCGCGCCATCGAAATCGATCCGAGCAGCATCGATTCGATTCTGCGCGTCAAAGAGCTGGTCGAGTCTGGGCAGATCGTGGCCATCCTCGGGGACCGTGTCGCCAAAAACGATCGCTTCGCGACGGTCGATTTTCTCGGTGGTCCGGTCCGGTTTCCGACGGGGCCCTACCTGCTCGCCGCGATGCTCGGCTGTCCCGTCTATCTGACGCTCGGTCTCTACCGTTCGCCCAACCGCTACGAATTTTTCTGCGAACCTTTTCTGGAAAAGCTTGAGCTGCCGCGGCGCGATCGCGAAGCTGGGCTGCGCGCCCAGGTTCAGCGCTACGCAGCGCGGTTGGAGCACTACTGCCGACTCGCACCGGACAATTGGTTCAACTTCTTCGACCCGTGGGCACAAAGCGATGCTTGATAAAATGTCTAGTTTGGAAATTGGGCCGGCGCCGTTGACGCTCCAAGCGGTGAAGACAATCGCGAACGGTGAAGCGCGTGTCGTGCTCTCGGAAGATCCCGCTTGGCGCCGGCGCATCAACGCAGGTGTCGATCACATCGCGACGCATTTGCGCTCGGGGCGCACGGTTTACGGTGTCAGCACGGGCGTCGGCGATTCTTGCGAAACACCGGTAGCCGAGGAGTTGGCCGCACAGATGCAGCAGAACCTGGTGCGGCTGCACGGGTGCGGGACTGGGCGTTTTCTCTCGGAAACGGAATCCGCAGCGGTGGTGACGGTGCGGCTGGCGTCCTTGGGCCAGGGATGGTCGGCGGTACGCGAGGTGGTGTTGCAGCGACTCGCGGATCTGCTCAACCGTCGCCTCTTGCCGCGCATCCCCGCGGAAGGGTCGGTTGGCGCCAGCGGCGATCTGACGCCGCTCTCCTACGTTGCCGCGACGTTGGTGGGCGAACGCGACGTGTATTACAAGCGATCAGTCGTTTCCGCGTCGGTCGCGCTGGCCGCGGAAGGTTTGACGCCGCTGGCACTGCATCCGAAAGAGGCGCTGGCCCTCATGAACGGCACCAGCGTCATGACGGCGCTCGGTTGCCTGGCGTTGGATCAAGCGATTCGTCTTTCGCGTCTTGCGGCGAGTCTGACGGCGATGGCCTCCGACGTTACGCGTGGCAACCCCGGCCACTTCGACGATCGTCTTTTTGTCGCGAAACCCTTTCCCGGACAAGGCGCTTGTGCACGTTGGATTCGCGAGGACATTGGCTTCGTCCCCGGCCAAACGCGAACGGGTCGCGTGCAGGATCGCTATTCGATTCGTTGCGCGCCGCACGTGATCGGCGTGCTGCTCGACGCGTTCCCCTTTTTCAAGCAGACGTTGGAGACCGAGCTCAACAGCGCCAACGACAATCCGCTCGTCGACGCGGAGACAGGCGACGTGCTGCACGGTGGAAATTTCTACGGCGGCCACGTTGGCTTTGCCATGGATGCGCTGAAAACCGCGGTGGCCAGCATCGCCGATCTTTTGGATCGTCAGCTTGCGCTCATCTGCACACCGTCGATGAACGGCGGACTTCCCGCGAACTTGGTCGCGCGTCGCGGCGCCGACAGCGTGGCTCACCACGGCTTCAAGGCGATGCAGATCACAGCCTCCGCGCTGACGGCGGAAGCGCTAAAACTCACCATGCCGGCCACTTCGTTTTCGCGCAGCACCGAGTGCCACAACCAAGACAAGGTCAGCATGGGCACCATCGCCGCGCGTGATGCGCTGCGCGTGATCGAACTGACCGAAACGGTGGCGTCGATTCACCTTCTCGCCCTCTGCCAGGCGGTCGATGTGCGCGGCGGCGAAGGATGTCACGCGCGAAGCCTGGCCTTGCGCGAAGCGGTGCGTACGCAGATTTCCTCCAACACCGCTGATCGCGCCATGGATGGCGATATTCAGTGGACGCTCACAGCGTTGCGCGAAAACACGCTGCCGATTGGAACGATCGATTGGCCATGAGAATGTTCGCGTTGCTTCTTTTGGCGGGACTGCCGACCGCGCCAATTGCCGATTCACTGGACGCGCTGCTCGCCCAATTCCGCGCCGTGCCTGGACTCGAGGCGCGTTTCCGCGAGGAGAAACACCTTAGGCTGCTCGCGTCACCGCTGATCTCCGAAGGCGTCATTCGATTCGCGCCGCCCCAACGTTTCTTGCGACAAACCACGACGCCGATCGTTTCTGCTGTGCTCATCGATCGCGGCCAGCTCTCCTTCGGCGACGCACACGGCAGCGAGTCGTTGTCGCTCTCCGCCAATCCCGTGGCGCGGCTTTTCGTGGACAGTTTTTTGAAACTTCTCGAAGGTGATCGCGCCTCGTTGGACGCGATTTACGAAATCAATTGGAAGCCGACGGGCACGGGCTGGTCGCTCATGCTGAAACCGAAAGTGAAGCAGGTTGCCCAGGTGATTGAACGTCTGGAAATGGTCGGCAAGGGCGTGGTGCTTGAGCGCATGCGCGTGGTGGAAGTCGGTGGCGACGAGACCGTCACCGTCTTCACGGACGTCAATGCAACGCGCCGTTTCTCGAGTGAAGAGCTGCCGCGGTTGTTTCGGCTGCCTGCGCCATGAGCGATCGCACGCGCGTTGTAATTGGCGCGGCGATGGTGCTGCTCCTCGCGATTTTCTGCGCACTTCGACTCAAGGTCAGAACAGACATCACGCATTTTTTGCCGAGCACGGGCGACCGTGAGTTGGCGGAGATCGCGCGACAGCTCGTCGATTCCACGCTGACCCGCACCATGATTCTCAGCATCGAAGCGAAAGATGCAGAGCAAGCAATCGCTGCCGCGCGCGCGCTCGCCGAAAAACTTCGCGCGAATCCGGAAGTGGCCTCGCTCCGCAACGGTGTGGCCGAGGATGAATTCGAGGCCTACTACAGACTCTTCTTTCCGCACCGGCTGGCGATGTTGTCGGAAGATCCCGAACGTGAGTTGCCGCAGCGGCTTTCCGATGCGGGCCTTGCAGCCGCAGCGCAAGAGCTGAAACGGCAGTTGTCGTTACCAATGGCGCCGCTTGTCGCGCGACTCGCGGGCGCGGATCCGCTCCTCTCGTTTCCCGCGCAGCTCAAGCGATTGCAGACGTCGCAGCGCGGACCGCTCACCGTGCAGGATGGCCAATTCGTCACCACCGACGGACGTCACGCCATCCTGTTCCTCGCTTCGAAAAGCGCGCCGTTCGACAGCGAAAAGCAGGCGCCGCTTCTTGCCGCGATCGATTCCGCATTCGCCGCGATTAACACTGCGCACGGCGGCGCGCTTCGCCTGGAAAAAAGCGGCGTGAATCGATTCGCCGTGGATGCCGAGCGTGTCATTCGCGCCGACATGAGCCGCATCTCCACCTTCTCGACCATCGCGCTGGTGCTGCTCTTCGTGGCCTTTTTTCGCTCGCTGCGCGCGCTGGCGCTTTCGTTTTTGCCGCTCGTGGCAGGTTTCGTCGCCGCCACTGCTGCGGGCATCGTTATCTTTGGCGGACTCCACGGCATCACGCTAGCGTTTGGATCGACGCTGATCGGCGTTGCGGTCGACTACCCGATTCTTTTTTTGAACCAGCATGCACTCGCTCCGGCCACCAATGGACCGTGGGCGACACTGGCGCGCGTGCGTGGCGCGCTCCTTCTTGGCGCGTCGACCACGGTGGCGGGTTTTGCCGGGTTGGCCTGGACGTCATTTCCGGGAATTCGAGAAATCGCGGTTTTCGCCACCGTCGGAATTCTCGCGGCGTTGGCGGCGACGTTTTGGTTTTTGCCCGCGTTGTCGCTCGCGAAACCAACGCCGACGCTTCTTCACCGTCGTGCGGCCGATCGGCTGGCGCGCACGTTGCGCACGCTTTCTCGTTGGCGCCGGCCGCTGCTCCTCATTCCCGTGGCAGCGGTGGTGGCCTGCGCGCTGGGCTGGTCGCGGCTCTCCTGGTCCGACGATCCCTCCGTGCTAACGCCGATCAACGCGCGACTTCTGGCGGAGGACGATCGTGTTCGCGCGCAGGTGTCGCGCATGGACGGCGGCCGGTTAGTGATCACCGTTGCCGAAGATGACGCGGCGGCGCTCGAGCAAAACGATCGCGTCTACGCGCGGCTGGTGACGGCCAGGCGCGACGGCCTGCTCGAGGATTTCAGCTCCGCACATGACATTTTGTTCAGCGAGGATTTGCAGCGCCGCAACTTGGCGCAGGTCGCGAATGTTCTCAATCTGGGAACACGCACGGTGTCGGCGCTGGAGCAGGCGGGATTTCGCGCGTCGGGGTTCACCGCGTTTCTAGCGGCGTCGACTGATCTTCCGAAGGCACTTTCCGCGTCGGAACTGTTGCGCTCACCGCTCGGCGATCTGCTGCGACCATTTCGCGCCGATCTGGGTGGCCGTGTCGGCATCATCACGTTGTTGCGCGGCGTCCGCGATGCCGTCGCGCTTGAATCGCGTTTAGCAGGCCTTCCCGGCGTTCATTTTTTTGATCAGCAAGGCATGCTTGCCGCCGTCTACGCTTCGGCGCGAACACGGACGCAGACGCTCCTCGTGGTGGGTGTACTCGTGGTGTTCTTGCTCCTCTTCGCGCGTTATCGACGCGTCGGATTCACGCTGGCGGCAGGGCTTCCAGCACTGCTGGCCGCTGCGACCACGCTGGCGCTCTTGGCACTCTCTGGTGTGCAGACAAATCTTTTGCACGTGGTGTCGCTCTTGCTCGTGCTCAGCATGGGCGAGGACTACGCCATCTTTTTGCTCGCAGCGCGCGATGTGCGCGATCAGCCCGCGGCCGCGATGAGCGTGGCGATGTGTTGCCTCACCGCGGTGGCAAGCTTTGGACTTCTCGCGATGTCGGAGATCCCGGCGCTGCGGGCCATCGGACTCACCACGGGGCTCGGCATTTTGCTTTCGTTCGTGCTAGCGCCGACAGCATTGGCGCTGTTGCCACACGAGACGGAATCATGAAAATCGTCGTACTGATTTTCTGCGTCTCTTGCGCGGCCGCGCGATCGCCCCCGACGTTGATGGTCGACTATCCAGGCGAGCTCACATCGCCATCCGACCACCCCGGCGCATTCGTGCGGCGCCAGCAGATCACCGCGCGCTACGGAAATGAAGTTCGAAGTTTCGAAGCGGTTCTCCAAAAACAGGACGACACACTCACGCTGATCGGACTTCTTCCGTTCGGAAAAGCCTTCGTGCTCGAGCAGCGCGGCCGCGAAGTTTCCTTCCAATCTTTTCTTCCCCGCGATCCGCCGTTTCCGCCGCGCTTCGTCTTGCAAGACATTCACCGCACCTATTTTGGCGGAATCGGAGACGGCGTTCTCTCGGACGGCGAACACGCAATCGATCGTAACGGCGAACATCTGCGCGAAGTCTGGTCCGGCGGCCGCTTGCTCGAGCGTCACTTCGCTCGCCTCGACGGCCAACCGCCGGGAGAGATCGTGATTCGTTACGACGGTGGAATGGCGCCGGGCCTTTCGCCGAAACGGCTCGTGCTTGACAATGGCTGGTTCGCTTATCAGTTGACGATTGAAACGGTTAGCGAGGAACCGCTCTTGCGAAATGGTGTATCCCCGTGACGACGTTCTCGTAAGAGTTTCCGATACCGGACATGACCATGCGCCCAATGCTCGCACTTCTTCCCGCGGTTCTCTGTTTGGCGGCCGCGCCAGCCACACCCGATGCGCGTCCCACGCTCGGTGTGCTCGACATGGTCACGAGCAAGGGGATGACCAGCGATCTCGTTGAGGTGTGCAACGAAACGCTGCGCGACGTAGCCGTCTCCGCCGCGAAGTACCGTGTGCAGGATCGCGCGCAGATGGACGCTATTTTGGGTCAGCAGAAAATCAACGCCTCCGATCGCTGCGACGAAAGTTGCGCGGTGGAAGCGGGACGGCTTTTGCAGGTTTCGTTCTTGCTTTCGGGAAGCGTGCGGCGACTCGACACCACCTACTTCGTGGCCGTTCGGCTCACCGATGTGACCACTGGCGAAGTGGCCAGCACCGAAACGACGCAGTGCCCACAGTGCAGCCCGATTGAGGTGGTCAATACGGTTCGCAAAGCGGCGGGAAAACTTCTCGGCGTCACCGGGGAAGTGAGCAGTGACGCGGCCCACGGCGACGAGCCGGGCCTCTTCGCACGGCTTGCGAAAGCGCTGCACAAAAAGAACGCGGACGAAGCGCCGGAGAGCAAGGCCGTGCCGGCGCCGGAAAAATCCGCGCCCGTCGTGGAGAAGCCGGTGCCGGTGGCGCTGACCGGGCACGTGAAATTTCTTTCCGAGAACAGTTATCAATTGGAATTGGCCGCTTCCAACGGAACCAAGCACACGTGCGATGTCAGTGAGGGAAAGCCGTGCGAGTTGGCGGGCGTTCCGCTGGGTGATGTGGATCTCACCTCCACCGGCGACAGCCATTTCAGTCAGTCCATTACCCTCGAGCATCCGCAAGCGACCTATAAGATCGAGCATCGAGGTCGCGCCCCGATGGTGGTGGGAATCGTTGGCGTGGTCCTCGGCGTGATCATCATGGGTGCTAGCGTTAGCAGCGTCGACGGGAGCGGGACCACGGGTGGTCTGGTTGTCGCCATGGGCTCGGGTGGTCTGATCATCTGGGATGCTGTGCGTTGGCACAACAAAGCGATCGAGCAGGATTAGAAATGAAACGCCGCTTTCTTTTTTCCACGTTCGCCATTTTTTCGCTCGTGGCCGCCGCGCCGGCGGATCAACGTCCGACCATGGGCGTTCTCGATCTTGCCGCGGGGCAAGGCATCAGCGGCGATTTTCTCGACGTCTGCAACGAGACGTTGCGCGATGCCGCGGTGACTGCGTCGAAATACCGCGTGCAGGATCGCGCGCAGATGCAGGCGATTTTGAATGAACAAAAATTCAACGCCTCCGACAAATGCGACGAGAGTTGCGCCGTCGAAGCGGGGCGGTTGTTGCAAGTGCAATTTCTTCTCTCTGGCAGCGTACGCAAGCTCGACACGACCACTTTCATCGCGGTGCGGCTCTCCGATGTCACGACGGGCGAAGTCGCCGCCGCGCAGAGTGCGCAATGCCCGCAGTGCAATTCCATCGAAGCGGTAAATGCGTTGCGAAAAGCGGCGGAGAAATTATTTCGGCGGGAAGTAGCGGAGCCCGTCGTCGTCGCCGCGGCGCCCGTGAAGCAGGTTGCGCCGCCGCCGATACCGGAGCCCAAGGCCGAACTTTCGAAATCGTCGGGGCCGCGCTTGAAATTTGTCGTGGCAGACAACAATGCTTCTTATCAACTCCACTTGGCAGCCACCGGAGGTGAACGCACCTGCGATGTGAGCGAAAAACAGGTTTGCGATCTTCCGGCATTTCCGCTCGGCGAAACGACGCTTCACGCGTTGGGCGATCATGAATTTTCGCAATCGCTCACGGTTGCGAATTCGCAGACCACGTACAAAATCGATCACCGCGGTCATGCGCCGCTGTTTGTTGGGATCGGAGGACTTGGTTTCGCGGCGACTTTTTACGCGCTCGGCAAATCGTTGGAGCCCACCATCTTGAATGACCAAGTCATCTCTGGGAGTAGTTCAAGCGCCTCGCAGATGAAGGGAATCGGAACGCTGGTCGGCGTTGGCGCCTCGGCGCTGATCTTCTGGGACCTCTTTCGCTGGCACAACAAGGCCATTGAGCAGTCGGAGTAGGCAGGCCCCAGTCGGCTCGGCAATTGTAGGGCGCGGCGCGGCCGCGTTATGGTTTGTGCAGCGTTCTCTTTCATGGATTGAAAATGGTATCCGTTCAGTCTGGCACACCAGTCGTCATGGCCGGCCGCCGATCCCCGGGTCAAGCCCGGGGAGGCCATCCACGTGCATCGAAATCCTCGTGGATGGCCGGGTCAAGCCCGGCCATGACGGGCTGTTACTGAAAATGTTTTCGGGCACACCCATTACAGCTTACGCATTGTGCAACGCGCTCGGTGTCGCGACCGCGGATGTTTTGCGCGCGCTGGAAGCGGGAAAGAGCGGCCTCAAAACCTGCTCACTCGACCTTCCATTCGCGGCGACCACGGGCGAATTGGTCGGGCCACTCGATTCGTTGCCCGCAGCGTTTGCGGCATTCGACAACCGACAAACGCGCATCGCCTGGCGGGTGCTCGGCGAGCTCGTGACGCCGATAGCGCGCGCGCGACAACGCTGGGGCGCTGAGCGCGTGGCCATCGTGATTGGCACCAGCACCTCCGGGATCGAATCGACTGAGCGCGCTTTCGGCGAATTCAAACGCGTTGGCCAACTTCCCGCTGGTTACGACTGGGATCGCCAGCATGCACCGCACGCCGTGCTCGACGTCATTCGCGCGCGAACGGGACTCGCGGGACCAGCGTTCGTGATCTCGACCGCCTGTTCCTCGAGCGGAAAAGTCTTCGGCACCGCGCGGCGACTGCTGCGCGCGAATTTGTGCGATGCCGTTCTCGTCGGCGGGGTCGATAGCTTGTGTCAGACCACGCTGCGCGGATTTCACAGTCTTGAGGTTTTGTCGCCGCGCGCCTGTCGGCCCTTCGCGCAAGATCGCGCGGGGCTGAACATTGGCGAAGGTGGCGCGCTGCTGCTCCTGGAGCGCGAAGGCGAAGCGTTGGCGCGGTTGCTCGGCGTCGGTGAAACTTCCGACGGGCACCACATGACCGCGCCCCGTCCCGACGGTGCAGGTGCGCGCGCGGCGATGGAACAAGCGCTAGCGCAGGCCCAGCTTGCACCAGCGCAGATCGATCACATCAATGCGCACGGCACCGCGACTTTGCTTAACGATGCTGCCGAGGCCTCGGCAATTCGCGCGCTCTTCGGCGGCGATGTGCCGGTGGCCTCGACGAAAGGTTACACGGGCCATCTGCTCGGCGCGGCCGGTGCGACGGAGGCCATCTTCGCGGTCGCTGCGCTCGAGCGCGGATGGATTCCGGCAAGCATCGGTTGCGATCCGGTGGACCCCGCGCTCAAGATTCGCGTGAACCCGCAGCGGCTGGCGCGGCGTTGTCGTCACGTGCTGAGCAACTCCTTCGCGTTTGGAGGAAGCAACGTGAGCGTGCTCTTCGGAGCGAATGCGTGACATCCGCTTACGTCACGGGCGTCGGTGTGTGGACGCCGGAAGTATCGGCGGAACCGAGCTGCGCGCTCTTGCCCTCACGACTCGCGCGCCGCGCCAGTCTGCTCACGCGCATGGCGGCCGCGGTGATGGCCGAGGCGGCACCAGCAGAAATCTTGGCGTACGTTCCCACCGTTTACGGAACCGCTTACGGCGAGAGCGAAACGCTGGTGGCGCTCCTGGAGATGCTCACCGCCGACGGCCAATATTCACCGGCGCGTTTTTCCGGCAGCGTGAACAACACCGCCTCGGGCACGCTTTCGATCGCGACTGGCAACCGCGCCGTTTCGACGGCGATTTCCGCGGGCAACGAGACGGTGGCCATGGGACTGCTCGAGTGCTTTGGATTGCTAGACGAGCGCGGTGGCGAGGTCTTGCTCGTGTTGTCGGAGGAAGCGCCGGGAGCGCCGTTCAATCGGCCCGGACTTTCGCCGATGGCGACGGCGTTTCTTCTTTCGCGAGAAAAACGTCGCGGTTCGTTTGCGCGGCTCGACCAGTGGCGTCGCGGGTCCGCGCCGTGTCTGGTCCCGCCCGCGTTTTCGACCACACCTGTGGCGCCGTCGCTGGGACTGGTGTCCGCGATTCGTGAGCGTCGCGCGGGACCGATTGCACTGTCATTTTCGACCGATCACGGATGTATCATCGATGTAATACCGGAGCCCGCTTGATCCCGATCAGCGAACTGGTTCCGCATCGAGCGCCAATGTCGCTCCTTGACGAGATCGTCGCGTGGGACGACGAGAGCGTGGTGACGCGCGCGGTGATTCGCGAATCGTCGCCGTTCGTCGAGGAGGGACGCGTGCCAGCGCTTCTTCTGCTCGAATACATGGCGCAGAGCATTGCTGCGTATGCCGGTGCGCAAGCGCAACAGCGCGGCGAACCGGTCAAGCTCGGCTACCTGATTTCGTGCCGACAAATGTTGCTCGAGATCGAATCGCTCGCGATCGGCGATGAGGTCGAAGTGCAGGCGCGTCGGCGTTGGGGCGAAGCACTGCTTGGCAATTTCGAATGCGTGGCCCTCCGCGGCGAGGAACGAATCGCGCAGGCGCAGCTTTCAGTGTACCAAGGCCAGCTCGAGGAAACGGACCGCGCATGAGCGAAAAAAATTCAGCGTGCCGTGCGTTGATCACGGGTGGAAGCCGTGGCATCGGCGCAGCGATTGCCGACGCACTCGCCGCGGCAGGACATCCCATCATTCTCAACTATCGCTCCAATCACGCGGCGGCCGAGGCGGTCAAAGCGCGTATCGAATCGACCGGTGGCCAAGTAGAGCTCGTGCCGTTCGATGTTGCGGACGCCGCTGCGACCAGCGCTGCGCTGGAGCGCCTGCTCGCGGATCAGCGGCCGATCGGAATTCTCGTGAACAACGCGGGCGTGGCGCGCGACGCGGCGTTTCCGTTGATCAACGAAGAGGATTGGAACGTGGTGACGCGAACGACGTTGGACGGGTTCTACAATGTGACGCGGCCGCTGGTGATGCCGATGGTCCGGCGCCGCTGGGGTCGTATTGTGAATATCGCGTCGGTCTCCGGCGTGACCGGCAACCGCGGGCAGGTCAACTATTCGGCGGCCAAGGCGGGGCTCATCGGCGCGACGCGCGCGTTGGCGCAGGAGCTGGCCAAGCGCAACGTCACGGTGAACGCGATCGCGCCGGGTCTCATCGAGACGGAGATGATTCAGAACGCGCCGCTCGAGCACATCGTGCCGCTGATTCCCATGCAGCGCCTCGGGCAGCCGCGCGAGGTGGCCGATCTCGCCGCGTTCCTCGCCAGCGATCGCGCGACCTACATCACGGGGCAGGTGATCGGCATCAACGGGGGGCTCGCGTGAGTCGTCGTGTCGTCATCACCGGAGTTGGGCTGGCGAGTCCCATTGGAAATTCGCTCGACGCGGTGTCTCTCTCGCTCCGCGAAGGACGCCACGGCATCTGCACGCAAGACAGTTGGGACCAATACGGCAATTTGGCGACGCGACTCGCCGCGCCGGTGAGCGATCTCGATTTTTCGACTTACCCGCGCAAAAAAATTCGCACCATGGGGCGCGTGGCGCTTCTGTCGGCGTATGCGTCTGATCGCGCCGTCGAGGAAGCAGGGCTCACAGCCGAAGAGCTCGGCTCCGGCGACGTTGGTCTCGCCTACGGTTCCACGCACGGATCGTCGTCGGAGCTGGAAGATTTTTGCCGCAAGCTCTTCGTAAACAACAGTTTGAAGGGGCTGCTCTCGAGCTCCTACCTGAAGTTCATGAGCCACACCTGTGCCGCGAACTTGGCGATGTACTACGGCATTCAGGGCCGCATCATCACCACCTGCGCCGCGTGCGTCAGCGCGAGCCAAGCGATCGGCTACGGCTACGAAGCGGTGAAGCACGGCTTTCAAGACGTCATGATTTGCGGCGGCGCGGAAGAGCTGCACTTCATGCACGCCGGTGTGTTCGACATTCTTTACGCCACGTCAACGAGGTACAACACGCGTCCCGAATTGGCGCCGCGTCCATTTGATTCGCAGCGCGACGGGCTGGTCGTTGGCGAGGGCGCGGGAACGGTGGTGCTCGAAAGTTACGATCGCGCGCGGGCACGCGGGGCGCACATTCACGCCGAGGTGATTGGGTTCGGCACCAACTGCGACGGAAGCCACGTGACGAATCCATCGGCCATCGGAATGGCCGGTGCCATGCGGCGCGCGCTCAAGGACGCGGGTACGGCGGCGGACAACATCGACTACGTCAACGCGCATGGCACTGCGACGGAACTGGGCGACATCGCCGAAAGCATCGCCACGCTCGAGTCGGTTGGCGGCGAAGTGCCGGTCAGCTCGACGAAGAGCAACACCGGTCACACGCTGGGCGCATGCGGTGCGATCGAAGTCGCGTTTTGCTTGGCCATGATGCGCGACAAATTTTTGGCGCCCACGCGCAATTTGGAAACGGTCGACGAACGCTGTGCGCCGCTCAACTATTTGCGCGGTGACGTTCGCGATGCGCGGCCGCGCACGGTGATGAACAACAATTTCGCCTTTGGCGGCATCAACACGTCGCTGATTCTCCGGAGTGTCTGATGGATCTGCCTCGCTCATGTGATGTGCTTGTCATCGGCGCAGGGCCAGCAGGGTCCTCGTCGGCAGCACTGCTTTCGCAGGCCGGGTATTCGGTGGCGGTGGTGGAGAAGCAGAACTTTCCGCGATTCGTGATTGGCGAAAGTCTGTTGCCGCACTGCATGGATCTCTTGGCCGAAGCGAATCTCCTCGAGGCCGTGCGCGCGCGCGACTACATCATCAAACGTGGCGCGCTTTTTTTACGCGGTGATGATCGCTGCGATTTCAATTTTCGCGATCAGCACACCAACGGTTGGGATCACACGTGGCAAGTTCCGCGCGCGGATTTCGATAAGACGCTTGCCGATGCCGTGGCCGCGCGTGGAGTGCCGTTCGCTTACGAGCAGGAAGTGACGGCCGTCGATTTGTCGAGCAAGCCGAAGGCGACGGTCGTCGATCGCGAAGGGCACGCGCAGGAAATTTCCGCGCGGTTCGTGATCGACGCCAGTGGCTACGGCCGCGTGTTGCCGCGCCTCTTGTCGCTCGATGCACCGTCGAATTTTCCGCAACGCAAAGCGGTGTTCACGCACCTGCGCGGCGATCGGCGTCCGGAGGGACCGGAAGTCAACCGCATCTGGGTAGTGTTGCCGAAGGGCGGCGCGTGGGTCTGGATCATTCCGTTTAGCAATGGCGTCACGTCGTACGGCGTGGTCGGCGACAGCGGCGTGTTTGCGCAATTTCCGGCGGATTCCGAGGCGTGTTTGCGGGCGGTAATCGCGAGCGATCACAATCTGGCGCGGCTCGTCGACACGGAATTTATTTTTCCGCCGCGTGTGCTCGAAGGCTACGCCTGCTCGGTAAAACGCGTTCACGGCGACAACTTCTGCTTGGTCGGCAACGCCACCGAATTTTTGGATCCGGTTTTTTCGTCCGGCGTGACGCTGGCGCTGGCCTCCGCGAATCGCGCCTCGAAAGCGGTGATGCGACAGCTCGCCGGCGAATCGGTTGACTGGGAGAGCGACTACGCGCGTCCCATGAAACTTGGCACCAACGTGTTTCGCACCTATGTGAGCACCTGGTACGACGGAACATTGCCGCGCATTTTTTTCTCACCGGTCGTGGCGGAGTCCGTGAAGCGAATGATCTGCTCGGTGCTCGCGGGCTACGTGTGGGACGAGAGCAATCCGTTCGTTGCGCAGCATGAACGCAAAGTGGCGCAGGTCGCACGGCTCGCGGCGTGATCGCGCGCATCCTACAAACGATTTTGTCCATGCTCGTCATGGCCGGGCTTGACCCGGCCATCCACGGAGGTCTCGATGCGTGTGGATGGCCGGCTCTTCGGCCGGCCATGACGGAGCGGATGCAAGCAAAGACAGGCCCCGTTCCTATGTCTGATGCGCAAACGTGATCGCACCGTTCGTCGCCACACTTCTCGCTGCAGCCGCGGAGATCGTCGTTCCCGCGACGGCGAAGTGTCCGCCGCCGGTTTTCCCCGAAAGCGAGCGCGCGACGGCCGTTGGCGGGCAGCTCGTGGTGCGCGTAATGCTCGATGCTTCCGCGCAAGTAAAGAGCGCGGTGATCGTTCAGCCACTAAGCCGCGCGTTCGATGCCGCCGCGCTGGATGCCGTGACGCATTGCACGTTCACCGCCGCGCAACGGGACGGGCATCCCGCGGCCGCGCTGATCGAGATGACGATAACGTTTGTGCCGCCGCCGAAACCCGTTGCACCAGCACCCGCGCCGGTCGCCGAAGAGACGAAACCAATTCCTCATTTCGAAGCCACCATCGTCGCGTCGCGTTCTTTTCTTCCCGACGCGCCCACGGTCGATCACACGCCGACGGTCAGCCACTTCGAAATTTCGCGCGCCGACGTGGACCGCACACCGGGTGCGCTCGAGGATATTTCGCGCGTGGTGGACACGTTGCCCGGCGTCGCCGCCGATCCCGATCTTCTCGCCACTTTTTTTGTGCGCGGAGGCGGTCCCAACGAAGTGCTCTTTTCGCTCGATGGCGTGCCGCTTTCGAATCCATTTCATCTTGGTGGGTTTGCCACGGTGTTCAATCCGATGCTGATCGAATCCGCGCAGTTTTACGCGGGCACTGCGCCGGCGTCGTTCGCGCCCGCACTGTCAGGTGTGCTCGATGTTGCTTACGCCAACGGCGACGCGACGCGTCCGCACGTCGAGGCGGATGTTTCGATGAACACGGCAAAACTGCGCGCGGAGGCGCCGACTGGTGTGGACGGACTCAGCGCAATGATTGCTGCACGGCGCAGCTACTACGAGCTCTATTTCGCAGGAATGCGTGCGTTGCATTTGGTCGGGCAAAATTATGTCGCTCCAGACATCGGCGAATATTTGGGCCGCGTGAATTTTCATCGCGGGCATCACGAGATCAACGCCATGTATTTGCGATCGTCGGACGGCCTGTCGTTCGTGATCAAGCCGGGCGAGGAGCTGCTCGTGAATTTCGCCGGCGGGCTTCAACTCTCCAACGTGTTGCAGCTCGGGATGCTTCGCGATCGCATCGATCTCGGTGCGGCCCGCGCGTTGTCGCTCACGGCCGCGATCACGCACGACGCCGATCACACCGCGGTGGCCAGCGACATTTCTTTCGCGCGTGATGTCACGCGCCAAATGGAGTTGTTTCGCGCTGATTTGACGCTGCCCTTTTCGGAACGACATCGCTTGCTGATCGGTGCGCAGCTCGCGCATCAGCGTTACATTTTCACGGGCGAGCTTCCGGACACCCGCAACGTTGCCCCGTGGGCGTCGCTTCCGATCGTGGACACCGGCGCGGCCAATCTGAATCTGAGTCCGCAGATCACGCAGCACGGCGCGGCGATTTATGCGGAGCATCTCTTTCGTCCGTGGGCAGGGTTCTCGCTCGAGAGCGGTGCGCGGCTAGAAGCGGCGGACACGTCGACGCCGCTCTATGTCGTGCGCGGTGCACTCGCGCAAGAATTGTCGACCGGCGGTGTGCTCAAACTTTCGGCAGGCATGGTTACCGAGCGGGTAGGAAGTCCGCTGCTGCGCGATCCGACCTATGGCAATCCGTCGCTCTCGCCGGAGCGTTCGGTGCAAGTGGTGCTTGGTCTCGAGCAGTTGGTGCCGATTGGACTCCTGCGTCTCGAAGCGTGGGGCAAGTGGCTCGATCAACTGGCGGTGAATCCCGATTCGCAAGTTGGCGTGCAGCGCGCGATAGCCGCAGGCCAGCCAGTTTACCAAAGCATTGGCAGCGGATTCGCGCGTGGCGTCGATCTTTTGCTACTTGGCCGCACGCGCCGTTGGGCTTATGGCGCGTCGAGCGGGTTCGTCTATTCGGATCGCGAAAATCCACTCGCCACGGGACGCGAACGTTATCCGGCACCGTGGGATCAGCGCGTAACGCTGGCGGCGCATGTGTCGTGGACACCGACCGACGATTGGCTTCTTGCTGCGCAGGCGACTTTTCACACCGGCCGTCCTTTCACGTCGGTGCTCGGATTTACGCGCGACGAAACGCAGAAAAAATTCGTTCCGATCTTTGGAGCGACGAACAGCGCGCGCTATCCGACCTTCTTTGAAGCTTCGGTACGCGTGCAGCGGCGTTTTTCCGCGTGGGCGCTGCCGATGGCTTGGTATGCGGAGCTTTTGAACGTGACCAACGCGCAGAATGAGTTCGCGCAGATTTATGGAAAGGGTGATTTCGCGGGAGGTGTTCCGCCGGTGGCGGGGACGTTCAATCACCTCCCGATTCGCCCATTTCTCGGGGTGCGCGGCGAGTACTGAACGTTCGCCCTAGTTTCCTGGAACAGAAGTTCGCATGATAATTCGGGACGCCAGAGGCGGCCGCGGCGAGGAGTCTCGCCGGAGCAGGGAGGGGTCCCCGATGGGCTTCGCCCGGCGGGGAGGGGCGGCGAGCCCCTTCAAGACGGCTAGTGTCCCGAAACGACCGCCGCATTTATGCGGCGAACTTCTATTCTGGGACACTAGCGTATTGACATGTTCATACAAAAATGTAGATTCATCTACGGATAATACGTATGCTCAAAGAAACCCAAATTTCCGCGATCATCTCGAAAACGACCAGGGACCTGCTCGAGCGGCATGTCCGGACGACTGGCGTAAAAAAGGGGCGTTTTCTGGAGCAGGCGCTGTTGCACCACATGCAGGCGCTCGACGAGCTACCGACGGAGTTCATCGTCCATCCTCGAATCGTCGTTTCCCGGAAGACCGGCGAGGCGATCCTCAAACAGATGAAATCCGGTAAGCCGACATCCGCTTTGCGTGACCTGATGCGCAATGGAGATTAGGGCTCTGTGGCCGAGCGACGACCGAACAGCGTTTGCGTCAGGTGATGAAGTCCTCGACCTCTTTTTTCACAAATACGCTGGCCAGAATCAGTTCCGACATTACCTGGGCGTGACTTACGTCGCGGTCCGGGAGAGGCGCGTCCTTGGCTTCGCGACTGTCGCTCCAAGCCAGATCGACATCGACGATCTCCCCGTCGCGGCGCGAAAGAAGATGCCGCGCTATCCCTTGCCGATCCTTCGGCTCGCTAGGCTTGCGGTCGACCGATCAGCGCAGTCCCACGGGCTCGGAAGTCAGCTTCTTCGTTTCGTGTTCAAGCTCGGCGCAAAGATGGCGGACGACTACGGCTGCGCCGGCGTGGTTGTCGATGCCAAACCGGATGCGATTAACTTCTATGCGAAGTACGGGTTCGTCGCATGCGAAGCGCTCGAAGGGCAGTCGGAGGCCCGGCCGCGACCAACGACGATGTTCGTCGCGATGCGTGCAATCAAGGCGGCGAGCGGGTTTCCGCATTAGACCCGGAACGGTTCGCGCGCCAACGATTCGAGTAACGCCGATAACGCGGAGTGATTAGCTGCCTGGCGAGTCGGCGAGCAGCTCGCTTAGCGTTACCGACCGAAGTTTCTTTTCGTCGAGACGATCGAGCAGGTCGCTCAGCGTTGCGCGCGCAATCGGCGTCCGGTCGCCTCGAATTGCCGCGTCGTGCAGCACCAGAATCGCGCCGGGCGTGAGCTTGCGCGAAAGTCGCTCGACCGCGTTCGTCGCATTCGTGCGCGCGGTCCCATCGCGAGCGGTCGCGGTCCAGGCGACGAGCGAGAGTTGCGCCAGCTTGGCGGCGGCGGCCACACGCGGAGAAAGCAGACCTACCGGAGGGCGAAACCAGCGCGGACGCTGACCGCTCGCGGCCTCGAGGATCGCATTGGTCTGAACGAGCTCACGCGCCAACCGCGCGGGCGAAAGAAACGGTGTGGTGTATGCGTGTGCATACGAGTGATTCGCTAGCTCATGTCCGCGCCGCGCCATGTCGGCGAGCAGCGCGGGCTGCCGTGCCGCTCGATTGCCGATCACGAAAAAAGTGGCGCGATGGCCGCGCGACTCCAGTAGGTCAAGAATCGGTGGCGTGTGGATCGGATCGGGACCGTCGTCGAAGGTGAGCGCGATCTCGGGGCGTGTGGTTTCGGCCGCAACGATGGGTCGTGCAAACACACCAGACGTCGGAACCGCCACGCCGGTCGTGATTACAAATACACTCAAAACGAATACAAACGCGATCACCCAGATCGGAACCGAAAACAGGCACGCGGCCAACGAGATGGCGAGGCTCGCTATCAGCGATAAGAAAAGCGCCGGTTCTCCCCACGTCGAAGCGAGCCGCGGCGCCACGGCTAAATCCATCTGCGCAGCCACGCCTTGATCCACGCCAGCGTTTCGCGGGACTCCGTGAATGCAAGCCGCAACCGATCGCGCGGGAAGCCGGTGTAGGCATAGCTATGCCGAATGGGCCAAGGCGCAGCGGGTAGTCCACAATGCGCGAACATGCGCAGGGCGCGCCCGAGATGATACGGCTGCGTCACCACGATCACCTGTCCCGAAATTTGGCCGCGCAGCAGATCTGCGGTGAAGCAGGCGTTCTCATGCGTGTTCTCGGAGCGCGCCTCAAGAATCGCGGCTTGCGTCGGCAGCCCGTCCTCGATTGCGCGCTGCTTCATGACCGATGCTTCGTTGTAGCCGTTGGTGTCGGTACCTCCGGAGAAGACCACCAGCGGCGCGGCGCCACTTTTCCAACCTTCGAGAGCAGCGTCGATACGTTCGGTTGCTTCGACGTCCAACGATCCGTCGTCGCGAACGGCCGTGCCGAGAACGATTAGCGCGGTGCCTTGCGGAGGGGGCTGTCCGGGCGTCGCGCGCTCGGGTCGGAAAATCGGCAACACCCAGAGTGTGAGTGGCGTGAAGGCCACGATCGCGAGAACGCACGAAGACGCGATCAGCGCGGCGGCGATTGTGCGGGACACGCGGAGGAGAGATGCGGAAACCAAAGGACCCCTAGATTGCCGGTGGCGTACGAAGGAGCGCGACGATGTCTCGCGCCGTTTGCCGTGCGTCTTCGACGCGATCACGCGCGAAGGAGATCGCGCCCACTGCCGGATGACCACCGCCGCCGTAGCGCTCACAAATCGCAGCGAGATTGTGGCGGCGATCGCGCTGCGACCATGGATTCGAGCCGACGCTGATCTTCACGCGTTTCTCCCCACAGGTCACGGCCACGATGTAGAGGCATTCGGGGAAACGATCGTACGCGATGAATTTGTTAGCGGCCTCGATCCCGAGATCGCACAGGTCGTACGTGGCCACGCGATCTTCGCAGCGCGCGCGTTCGCGCACTGCGCGGACCACCGAAAGATGTTTCTCGTAAAGCGGCCCGAGCGGCGTTTGCACGTAGGGCTGCGCGATCACTTCCGACAGCGTCCGCTCGGCGAGATCGATGATGATGCGCGGAATGAGCGTCGGATCCTTGCTCGCTTCGAGCAGCATCATCAATTGGAGCGCGGGCTCGGAGAGTTCTACGGCCATGCGCGGTGTCGGGAAGAGCGCGCCATCGATGATCTCCGCCCAGTGCACCAACTCCGCCAGTGGCGACGCGTCGAAGCCGTAGCGCTCGGTGGCGAGGCGCGCCAAATAGCGCGTGCAACTCTTCACGGTGGGATCCCAAAACTTATGCGGACGAATTCCGAGTGCGGCATCGTCCGGCGCACGCGTGGCGCGAAAATGTGCCTCATCGGCCGTCGTTTCAAACGCACTCTGGTGGTGATCGAACCACCAAGTCAGCCGCGGATTTTGCGAGTAACGAAAATCGAGCACCGCATTTTCGTCGCCGCTAAACGCATCGTTCGGAAAAACGTTGCCCGTGCCGTGCGAAAGCCCGACGTAATTCACGTCGACGTTTCGGTCGATGCGATCGCGAAAAAAGCGGGTGAACGTGGCCGCGCTGGCCGCGCCGTCGAAACAGTGATCGTGAAAAAGGATGCGGAGGCGCATGGCGCGCGAAGCTGGCCTGCGTTGAACAAGCTGTCAAGCTGCGTTGCTATGGGATCCCGCCGTCGGTTTCGTTGACCTGCGTCCAGTGTTGCGGCGCTTCGAACGTGCAATTTTCTTGGATGGCCACGTAGCTCCCGTCGAATGTTCGGTTGCCGGACGAGCCACCAAACTTTCCGGAAAAGCTCACCATCACCGGGGCGCCGGTTGGGCCCGCGACGGGAACGGCGGGAAACTTTGCGGAGAGGTCCGAGGCCAGCGTGCCGGACATTCGCGCCAAGGCGCTACCTTTTGTTTGCGCGAACGGGCTGTCGAAGCTGAGCTGGTTGCCTCCGACTTGCGTGAGTGCAAATGGGAACGTCGAGCTCACGAATTGAAACGCCTGGCACGCGCCTGTGCCCGCTTTTGAGTAGTCGTCAGCTTGGTATGTTCCCGAGACGTCTGGGCAGGTGGTGCACGGTTGCTGCTGCACGATTTTGCTTTCGCACGCAGTTGCGAGCAGGCAGGTCGCCAGGGCGAATCTCTTCACGACCGGGAGTGTACCGCTAAGGCCTTTAAGAGTCTCCATGGCCCGCGTAACCGTTGAAGGTTGCCTGCCCCTCATTCCGAACCGATTTGCGCTGGTCCTTTTGGCGACCAAGCGCACGCGGCAGCTGATGGCGGGTGCTCGGCCAATCATCGAGACCAGCAAGAACAAGCCGTGCGTTTTGTCTCTTCGTGAAATTGCGACGAGCAAAGTGCGTTTCGACCGCGATGTTCGGACCGCGCTTGAGGGTAAGTACGATACGGCCAAGCAGATTGCCCAGCAAACTGCAGCCTGCGCCAGCGCCGTTTCCCAGCGCGGCAATCGGAACGTCAGCCAGTCAAGCCGGAGGAAAAGCAGCCCGGAACCCGGGTCTCCACGACAGATCCCAAGGTGCGCATCATGAAGATGGGCGACGGCGGATTTCGACCTGCCTGGAACGTGCAACTGGCGACCGATACGATTGGACGAGCTATCGTGGGTGTCCAGGTCACCAACAACGGCAGTGACCGAGGACTATCGGGGGCAACGATGTGACGGATCTCAACGTCGACGCTGATAGTACACCCGCGTTCAATGTCTCCAAGGTGGAGCCAGGCAGCGGTGGTAGCATCGCGACATGGCCTTCGAAAGGTGACGTGATGGTCGAAATCCCAATGGTCGACAGCTCGCAAAGCACTCCTTCCGGAATGTCCAGCGCCGATTTACGAAGCGCAGTTCAGCAGCGATATTCGGATGTGTCACGCGAGCCAACGGGGGATTGGGGCTTTCGTGTCGGCCGACCCTTTGCCGAGGCGCTGGGCTATCCCGCGGCGCTCCTCAATCAGCTGCCGGCGGGTGCGGTGGAAGCCTTCACCGGCGTTGGGACGCCCGCACTTTTTGCCGACGTGCATCCCGGTGACACCGTGGTGGATCTCGGTTGCGGAGGCGGGCTGGACGCGCTGATTCTTGGTCTCATGTCCGGGCCGCGAGGACGTGTTGTGGCGGTGGATTTCGCGCCCGAGATGGCTGCGCGCGCTCGTCAAAATGTCAAGCTCATGGATCAGCCTCACGTCGAAATTCTGGAGAGGCTAGTCTCCGACACGGGTCTTCTCGACGCCAGTGCTGACTGGGTGACCGCCAACGGCATTCTCAATCTCTCCGCGGCCAAAGAAGAGGTGCTGGATGAGGTGTTTCGCATTCTGCGCCCCGGCGGACGGTTTCTCCTCGCAGAAATAGCACTCCGTGAGCCATTGCCTCCCGATCGGGGCCATTCGCTTTCGGATTGGTTTCGTTGAATCGGTGGCGCGCTGCTGGATGCAGCGCTACTCGACCTTTTGCGGGAGCGGGGGTTCGATTCCGTGGAGGTGTTGCAACGGGGCAGGAATGCGCGCACCGGAGCCAAGGAGTCGCAAGCCCTGCTGCTACTTGCCACGCGTCCCGGTCCGCGCCCAGCCCAAGTGGGAAGTCGCGCAGCGGCCGTCGACGAGCGAAAGGTGCAGCAGGCCTGGCAGCGGGAGATGGCGAAAGTGGCGCTGTTTCCGGGTCGGACGCACCTTTTACCGATGGGACCGGCTCATGCGCGTGCGCTTGGTTATCGGCAGGAGGAACTGGTGGGCGTTCCCAGCGCGGCCGTTCTCCTGTGCGCTGGAATGGGGCATGTTGTGCACGCAGGCGCGCTGCGGCCTGGTGAACGGGTAGTTGATGTTGGAAGCGGCGGCGGGCTGGATGCGTTGCTCGCGGCGAAGGCCGTGGGCGAAAGCGGCAGAGTGCTTGGCGTCGAAATGGTCGAGGAGCTTTTGCGCAAAGCCCAGCACGTCGCGGGCCGGTTGTCCCAGCTCAAATTTCTCAAGGGTTATGCGGAACAGCTCCCGACAGAAGACGGAAGCGCCGATGTGGTGATGGCCAATGGGGTGGTGAATCTCTGCTGCGTGGACAAGGGCAGAGTGCTGCGTGAAATGTGGCGCGTGCTGCGGAAAGGAGGCCGTCTGGTTATTGCGGACGCGGTAACACAAGTCGTCAAACCCTGGCTCGTCCGCTCGCAGCCCGGTCTATGGATTACAGAACAGGCTGGGCTGCTCACCGCCGATGAGCTTCGCACGTTGATCGTCGCGGCGGGATTTTCTAACGTACAGCAGGCAACCGGCCAAAACCTCTGGAGCGCCACGCGCGATTGATTCGATGACCGATTCACCCCAAAGCGAGGTTCCTGCCGTTGGCTCCGACGAGAACGCCATGCGCGCGTTTGATGACGGAAGTTGGCTGCGGCTAGGCCGTTACTGCGCCGCCTGCGCTCGCTGGGTGGACAAATCGGACAGTGCCCATCTCTCGATAGAACTCCCCGCGCGCCTCTGGATCTACACCAACTACGACTGCAATCTGCAGTGTGCCTACTGTCTGGTCTCGTCTAATCCCTATGCCGAGCGGCGTGCGTTGGGGCTCGATCGGTTTCGCACGCTCTTCAACGAAGCGCGCCAGCTGGGCGTTCGCGAGCTTTTTCTGACGGGCGGCGAGCCGCTTCTGCTCGATGAGATTTTCGAGATGATTAGCCTTGCAACACCCCACGTGCGAACCACGCTCTTGACCAATGCGCTGCTTGCGCGCGGGCGCCGGCTGGAAAAGCTCTTGGCGGTCAACCACGCCAATCTTTTTATTCAAGTCTCGGTCGACGATGACCAACCTGGTCTACATGACAAGTACCGCGGTGAGGGAACGTGGCAGCGTACCGTTGACGCCATGGATGCGCTTCGCGCGGCGGGTTTTCAGCTGCGCGTCGCCAGCACGGTGACGCCGGAATTAGCGCCCAAAGTGGTCGCGCTGCGTCGCTTTGTCCGCGATCGGCTTCAGATAGGCGAGGCGGACCACATCGTTCGCCCGCTCTTACGGCGCGGTTTTTCGGAGGAGGGAATGGCCGTCGGTAAGGCCGATCTCGTTCCGGAGCTCACGGTCGATGCCAGCGGAATTTTCTGGCATCCGGCGGGAACGGATTCGGATCTGCTCGTTTCCGCCGACACGGGATCGCTCAAACGCGCGCTGGAGGAGGTGACGCGGATCAGCCTCGCGCGGACCGCATCTCCCCTGCAGCCCTTTCGGTGAGGCTAGAGCGACCCGCATCCGGTCGGATGCAGAAAATCAGCTAGTGTCCTGTCCCAAAAGTCAGTTTGATAATTCCGGACGCCAAAGGCGGCCGCGGCGAGGAGTCTCGCCGAAGCTTAGGTGGGGTCCCCGATGGGCTTCGCCCGGCGGGGAGGGGCGGCGAGCCCCTTCCAGACGGCTAGTGTCCCCAAAACGACCGCCGCATTTATGCGGCGAACTTCTAGAACAGGACACTAGTGCCGCGCCAAGAGTGGACCGAGTCGATCGCGCGTTTCTTGCGAGATGCGCTCCCGGTCCGACCAGATACCGAGTGTTAACGCCGATTGGCAACGGCATGGCTGGCGCGCGGTTGCTGCAAGTTTCCTCAGTGTCTTACGTATTAAGGCAATAGCGTTGGCGCTTGCTCGCTCGAGGTTGCCGATAATTTCTCGCAAGAGCTCCTGCTGCTCGATCGCAGCTCGCGGCGGGCGCCAACAGTCATAATCGGTGACCAGCGCTACCATCGCGTAACAGAGTTCCGCCTCCCGGGCCAACTTCGCTTCGGGCATTGCGGTCATGCCCACCAGATCGGCACCCCAGGCACGGTGCAGCTCGCTCTCTGCGCGGGTGGAAAACTGCGGTCCCTCCATTGCCAGATAGGTTCCGTCGCGATGAACAGGGACCCTGCTTTTCTTGCCGACTTCAATGAGCGCAGCCCGCAGCGTGGGACAAAACGGGGAGGCCAGCTCAACATGCACGGCCAGATCATCGAAAAAGGTCGTCGCGCGGCGAAAGGTTCGGTCGATCACCTGATCGGGGATCAGCAGTTCGCCTGGTCTGATTTTTTCTCGCAGACTGCCTACGGCCCCTGTGGCGAGCAGGTGCGTAACGCCGAGCATCTTCATGGCGAAGATGTTCGCGCGGTAGGGAACTTGGGAGGGGTTCAAAAGATGGCCGGGTCCGTGTCGGGCGAGCAAGGCTACGGGAACGCCCTCGACCTCGCCGGTGACTATCGGCCCAGATGGTCGCCCAAACGGCGTCGACAGCTCATGCGAACGGCCCTCGGCAAGCGCACCTAGCGCCGATTCCAATCCGGTGCCGCCGATGATTCCAACCCTAGTGTCCCGGAACAAAAGTTCGCCGCATAAATGCGGCGGTCGTTTCGGGACACTGGCCATCTGGAAGGGGCTCGCCGCCCCTCCCCGTCGAGCAAAGCTCGCCGGGGACCCCTCCTGGCTTCGGCGCGACTCCGCGCCGCGGCCGCCTTTGGCGTCCGGAATTATCATGCGAACTTGCTAACCAGTGTCATGCGTTTCTCTCTTTTTCAGCCGCCGTCGGCCAATGATTGCAATGATCCTAGCGCTCGCCTGTAGCGTTCCCCAGAGTGTTCCCGAGACCTTCGACTTGCCGCCGCGACGCACTCTGCAGCGCACAGGTAGCTCGACCACTTTGAGCCCGCGCGCGTGCGCTTCGAAGAGCAGCTCGATGGTGAACCCATGGCCCCGTTCGGTGAGCAAAAGCTTGTCGAGTGCGCTGGCGCGGATCGCCTTGAACGGTGGAAGATCGGAACAGCGGGCGCCGGTGGCGAGGCGCATGAGCCGCGGGGCGAGCCAGTTTCCCCAGCGTTGCGTGAAGGTCATCGCGCCCTTTTCGCAGAGCGCGCGGGTCCGTGTGCCCAAAGCGAGATCCGCGTTTCCGTTGCGCACAGCCGCAAGGAGCCTTGGCGCGTCGGCCGGATCGTCGCTCCCGTCCGCATCCAACAAGAGCAGGTAGTCCGCGCCCAGCGCTTTGCTGTGCGCGATTCCCGCGAAGCAGGCGGCGCCGTAGCCACGTTCCGGTGCGCTCACCACGTCGGCACCCGCCTTCTGCGCGCGCGCGGCGGTCTGGTCACTGCTGCCGTTGTCCACCAGCACCACACGATCCACGGCGGGGCCGATTCCGCGGATGACTGCTTCGACGTTTTCCTCCTCGTTGAGCGCCGGAATGATGGCGAAGGTCAGGCTGTCCACGTTTCACTCCGAGCGGCCAAGACCGCCGTGCAGCGTGCCGCTCTCTCGGGAGTTGCGGATAGTTCGGCAGAAAAGCGCGCCAACGATGCCGCGTCATCGACGTCGTACCAGACCGGAAGCTCGGTCACGTCGAGGCGAAGCTCGTGGCATCGCTTTCGTGTCGCCGCCAGTACACCGCTCGTGCTCCAGGGAATATCTGAAAGAACCCCGAGCTCGCCGGACCGAATCGAGGTGAGACCGATGAGGTAATACCCACCGTCGTCACAGGGGCCCAGGAGCACGTTGTGGGAATTCCAAAAGCGGCTAAGCGCCTCGGCAAGCGGCGCGATCGGCAGCGTTGGCGAATCGCTGTCGACGAGGACCACCGGTCCCTCAGGGGCGAGATCGGAAAATCCGTTGCGCAGCCGCTCGCCCAGATCGGTGCCGTGCTGGGCGATGACTTCCCAGTTTTTGGGGACCATCGTGCGCAGCACCGCTACGCCGTCGTCTTCGGGAGCGGCGAGAACGACTTGCCGTGTTGCGCCCACCACGCCTAGGGCGTCCAGCGTGTCGAGAAACATGGCTTTGTAGAGATTCGCGGCTTGTGCATCCCCTAACGTTCGCGCTAGGCGCGTCTTGCAGCGCCCGGGCAGCGGAGCACGCGCCATCACGCCGATGCAGGTCAACGCTGCTCTCCGACCCAGCGAATGAGCTTACGTTGTGCCAACTCGGCGGTGGCCTCATCGCTTTTGTCCTCGGTCCGTTCACCGGTCGCCCAGCCCAGAAGTTCGCTCATTCCCTGCTCCAGTGTTGTCTTTGCAGTGAACCCAAGGAGCCGCTGGGCCTTTTTCACGTCGGCGAAGCAGTGGCGAATATCTCCGGCGCGAAAACCGCCGCTCGGAACAACCTTTTGGGTGCGTCCGAGCCCGGTTGCGATGCGTTGTGCAAGGTCGAGAATGGTGACCGAGCGCCCCGTTCCCACATTGAACGCCTCATAGTGTGCCTCGGCTGGAGCGCGCGCGGCCAGAAGATTTGCAGCGACCACATCCGAGACGTGGGTGAAATCGCGACGCTGCGCTCCATCTTCGAAGATGATCGGCGCCTTGCCGTGCAGAATGCGGTTGGCGATGACCGCGGCCACGCCCGTGTAGGGATTGCCAAGCGCTTGGCGCGATCCATACACGTTGAGAAAACGCAGCGCGACTGTCGGCAGATCGTGCGTACGTCCGAGCACCAGCGCGAGTTCTTCCTGGTCGCGTTTCGAGATGGCGTAGGTGCTTGTGGGCGCGAGCGGATGCTCCTCGGAAGTCGCGGTGGGCGTCACCGTGCGATCGCAGCGGGAACAAAGCGGCTCCCAGATGGATTGCGAGAGTCTCTCTATGGGTCGCCGCACACGGTGTGCGCGTCCGTGCTCGATGCAGTCGTAAGCACCGTCGCCGTAGACCACCATCGACGAGGCGACAACCAGACGCGAAAACTGCACACGCCGCGCCAGCATGGCCTCGATCAGCACGGCGGTGCCGACCGAATTGTGGTCCACGTAGCGTTGGACGTCGTACATCGATTGACCATTGCCAACGAGCCCACCGAGGTGAAACACCAGCTCGGCGCCAGCCAGCGCGCGGTCCACGGTTGGTCGATCGCGAAGATCTCCGATCAGCAATTCGGCACCAGGTGAAAGAAACCGAGCCTTGCCGGTCGGATGAGCCTGCAAAAGGAGGTTGTCGAGCACCCGCACGTTCGTTCCCTCTGCGACGAGCGCGTCCACCAGATGCGAACCGACGAAACCCGCTCCACCTGTGACCAGCGCCAGTTTTGTCATGAGAACACGCTCCTAGTTCCTCTCGATACGTTCAGCGAGCAGCACGCCCGCTTCGTCTACGCTTATCCTAAAATTCGGGTCGTTTCGCAGCCGCGCGGCTGCCTGGGCCGGCGACTCGTTCTTCACGTTGTTGCTCAGGCCATCCACATCCAGCGCCACGAAGCGATCCTCCGACTCCCCATCCGGCCACTGATGAATCACGGCGCGATCCGCCAGGTGAGGGGCGATTCCATCCTGCGCACTCACGGAAGCGGTTGGTGGAATGAGGGCCAATAGGTTCGATAAGGCCGCGGCGCGCGGCGATCGGCCAAAGGCCAAATCGAGGGGCCCTCCAGCGTGGGTTAAGGGTGTTAGTGCATTGGGTAGAAGCATTCCTACCGTGCCGAAGAGCCAACCCGCGAGGGCGAGTTTCCCCTGCGTTCTCGAACGGCGGTAGAGCCAGGCGATTGCCAGCACCACCGCCGCCGTGAGTGCTGGCACGACCGGGGCGCCATACTGGAAGTGGATGCTCCAAACTTCTTTCTTGCCCGCGAGGAGCTGGACCACCAGGAGCGGTGTGGCCAATAGAAGCGGCCAAGCGAGTTTTCGCGGGGCGACGAAACCGAGTGCAATGAGCGGAAGACCGAAGTGGGCGAGCTCCCAAATGTAGATAGGACGTTCGCCCTCGAAGAGGAGCAGCCCAAACCGCAGCGGATGAGAGAGCGCCAGCCGCGCCGCGGCACCGAGACTGCCGCCGACGCGCTGGTAGTGCGCGAGATAGCGAAAGGGGCCTTGGCTTGCGAAGTGGGGGATCAGCCAGTGCACCTCGGCTAGAAATACGCCGAGTCCGACTCCACTCAAGAGTGCTGCCTGAAAAAACCGCTTTCCCCCGTGAACGACTATCCAGGCGAGCGCGGCGCCGATCACGGCCAGGCCCATCTGCTCACGCAGAAGGAGCGCACCCCATGCGCCGGTCCAGAGAAGCACCGGCCGATCCTCATCGATACCGCAGAGGAGAATCGAGATCGGCAGCGCGCAGAGCGTGATGCTGTGGAAGTCATCGACCTGCGCCAGCAGGAACTGCGGAGTGAGGAGCATTGTCACAGCGCAGACGAGCGCAGCGCGGCTGTCACCCAGCGCGCGGCGGGCCAGGCGCTCAAGAAAGAGACCCGCGCTCGCGCAGCAGGCAGCCTGCAGCGCAAACAACCACGCCACCGAGGGAAAAAATCGGTAGGGCAACCAGAGAGGCAACAGCCCGACTTCGAAATGCGCCGACCATTGGTGCATGCGCTCGATGGAGTTGTTGAGGGAGCCACGTTGGCCGAGGCTCCAGAAGACCGATTCGTAGGCTCCCAAATCCAGCGCCGAAGAGCCGAAGTGTTGGTGCCGCAGAAGTGACCAGGCGAACATGGCCAAGCCCAGAAAACCAACAATCCAGGGCAAAAGCGGGTGTGCTAGGACGATCGGATGGTGACCAGATCCAGGTTCGTTTCGGGTGGTTTTCAAGTGGCTGCCTAATGTATAAGAAAAAAATGGCCAGGAAGCTCATTCTTGCACTGGCCGTCCTGTTCCTGCTCGCGTCGCGCACTGTTCACGCTGAGTCTTCGACGCCTCAAGAAGCGTCGCCACCCGCGCCGGCTGAGGCAACAAAGTCCGAAGCGGATTTCGATCTTCTCGACGATGCCACGCATCCCTCCGTTGCCGAGTTGGCCGAAAAAGGCGCGCAGACGGACAAAGAGGTGTGGCTCCGTCGCAAAATGCTCAACGTGCACCAGGCGCTCGGGTTGGGTCTTCTCGCGAGCATGGTTGCGACCACGGTCGTGGGGGAGCTCAACCTGGTCGACAAGTATGGGGAGAAGGGCTACACGCGCCGCTACTACAATCTCCACACGGGGCTTGTGATCACCACCAGCGTTCTTTTTACCAGCGTCGGGACGTTGGGCTATTTCGCGCCCGATCCCTATCCGAAGAAGCTGCGTTTTGATCGCCTCGATCCGTCGACGGTTCACAAGGTTTCCATGGCCGCGGCGACGGTGGGAATGCTCGCTCAACTTGCGCTCGGAATTGTCGCTGCGAACCTCGATGGATCTTTGGCACAGCCTAACCTGGTGACGGCGCACCAAATCGTAGGATTCACCACGCTGGGTGCGCTCACGGTGGGAGCCGTCGCATGGCTTTTTTGAAGGGGGCGGCTTGAACAGCTCACGACGTGATTTTCTAAAAACAGCGGTGACGCTGGGTGGAACAGCGGCTGCGGTTCCCATTTTGCCGGGCTGCGTTTCCCGCCGCGTACACCCGCCTCCGGTGACCGACGTCGATGCGCCGGTTGCCGGTCTAATCAACCTCACCGTCGGGCTCTATCCCGCGTTGACGCATGCGGGGGGCGCGCTCACCATTCGCCCCGCTGGCTTAGAGTCGCATCCGCTCCTCGTGGTGCGCGTGAAGGAGGCGGCCACTCCGGATACTTTTCGCGCATTGTCAGGGCTCTGCACCCACGCAGGTTGCCCCGTTGGGTTTGTGCCCGAGGACAACGAGGTGGAGTGCCCCTGCCACGGATCGCGTTTCAATTTCGAGACGGGCGCTGTGTTGTTTCCGCCGGCCAAGAGCGGTATCAAGATTTATGGTGCGGTCTATGACGCCACCCCGGCATCCGCCACTTTCGGTCTGCTTGCGATCAATCTTCTCTCCGGCGACGCCTCGTTTCCTGCGCTCAAAGATGGTCAGGTGGTTTTCCCACTCGGCATGTTTGCGCAGCTGGGCTCGCCCGGCGGCTCAGTGATGGGTGTTTCCGGGGGACTGGGCAAGCCGCTTCTCGTGATTGCGCTAGCGGATGGCACCTACTCTGCGGTCGATGCGACCTGCACCCATCTGGGCTGCGTTGTCGAGCACATTGGTGTGAGGGGCGATCTCGAGTGCCCCTGCCATGGATCGAAGTACACGTTGGACGGCACTGTCACCCAAGGACCTGCGCAACGCTCGCTCACGCTCTACCGCGCGACGAGACAGGGAGACGCGGTGATCGTTGATGTCTGCGGCGATGCGAGCGTTGGCTGCCGTGGAAAATAGAAAATTAGTCGGGTCCGCGAACCTGCGGCAGCCCACCCTGCCCGTGGCAGCTGTTGCAGGAGCCCGTCTCAATGGGCTCTTGCATGGAGCTCGTCTTGCCACTGGATCCCAACACCATCGCGCGCAAAGGTGGCACGAGCTGCAGATGGCGGAAGTAGTTTCCATAGGGATTGGGCGCCATTTCGGCGCGTTGTCCAGCCGAATCTTCGACGATCACCATGGTGATTTTGGGTCCTGCCAGATCGATCGATCCGGCGACGCCAAACTCCTCGGCATGGCAGCAGAGACAGTCGGTACCGTGGCGTTCGCGGACGGGGTTGCCATCCGCGCAGGCGGTGATCGGCCGTGAGCGCTTCGGTGGAGCGCATGCGAGGCAGATCCAAAGAGAGAAACCACCTATCAAGAGGCTTGTTATGAAGCTCTGTCTCGCGATGATCGCCATTTCTTTGGAAGCGTTGATGGGCTGCCAGCCTGACGCAGAGGTCCTTCCCCGTTGTAGCGCAGGTGTGCTCAATCTGCGCGGACGCGTTCTCAACGGTGGCGCCAGTGACGGAGGAAGCGAAGGGGTTCCCAACGCCCTTTTGGCAATCGAAAGGGACGGCCTTTATGTCACGAACCCTGACACTTCACGCGCCAACCCGAGTTATGTTTACGGTGGTCAGGCCGATGTCAACGGCAATTTTTCCCTTAATGTCCCCTGCGGCACCGTGGGGTTGCATGTGTTCACGCCGGGTTTTCGCTATGGATCGGCGAAGGTCAAACATGGTGGGGTAGTTGATATCAAGCAGGAGCCGCTTTTGGCGCGTGACGCTCGTCCGACGCTGAACGGGGCCACTCTCTCGTTAGCGACGGTCTCTCCAGGTGCCGCAGTGACCATCAAGGTAAACGCTGCCGCCGCTTCCTTTGCGGATCCACTTTCCGAGGAGATTTTGGCGGTGGCACCCGCGTTGGGAATGAGCATGGCACTGGATCCTCCCTCGAGGGGGAGTCAAGGCGGCGGATTTTCTGACGGTGTCTGGTCGCGAACATTTGCGGCACCCAAGCTTGCTGGGAGCTACGTCTACACCCTGGTAGGTACCAGCGAGGGGTGCATCTCCAGCGATCAGATTCAGCTGACGCTGGAGGTGCGCTGATCACTAGACAACGCGAATAGCCCAAATGGGAAAGGTCGTTCATGACACCATCTACACAGGCCGTATCCACACTTACGCCGAGCGGATCTGATCTCGAAACAGCGCAGACGGCGAGGCCCTACATCATGGGTGGACTGGTTTTGACGCTTGCGATCACCGCTAGCCTGTTTACCTACAAATGGAGCGCCAGCTTAGCGACTGTGCGGAGCGTCTACACAACGGGGCTGCTCGTAAAGCCGATCGATCGCCTCTCCAGCGGTGAGATTTTGGCCCCAACGCTCTTCTACTTTCGAGCGATTTGGCCGGCGTTGCTGTTCGGCGTTCTCATCGGCGGCTCGCTGCGGGCATTTATTTCGCCCAAGTGGGTTCGGCGCATTCTGGGCGAACGGCCGATTCGCCAGCAGCTCGTCTGTGCGCTAGCGGGAGCGCCCCTGATGCTCTGCTCCTGTTGCGCGACGCCGATCTTCACGAGCGTCTACGAGCGTGGTGCGCGGCTTGGGCCCGCCTTGGGTGTGATGTTGGCGTCGCCAGGATTGAACGTGGCGGCGCTGGTGCTGACCTTTTTTCTCTTCCCGCTCCCGATTGCATTGGCGCGATTAGGGCTCGCACTGCTGACGGTTCTGGGTCTCGCCGCACTGGTGGGGCGCATCTTCGAATCGCCAACACTTCGCGGCGCGCTTAAGGCGGATGGGGACGAGCCGGCCGACGAGATGCGAAGCGGTGGCGCAATGGCGCTGCGACTCGCCCGTTCGATTGGCACTATGGCGCTCGTGACGGTGCCACTCATCGTCGTGGGCGTTCTGTTGTCGAGCTTGGCGCTGCCGATGGTGCTGCGGCAGGGGCAGGTCGGCGGCCTCACCACCGTGGCGATGGTTTCCCTGATAGCGGTGCTGGTCGCGCTGCCGACCTTCTTCGAGATCCCGCTTGCACTCTTGTTGATCAAGATGGGCGCTCCGGCTGGTGCCGCGGTGGCGCTCCTGTTCGCGGGTCCGATAATCAACCTGCCGTCGCTCTTCGTTCTGGCGCGCGAGACGCGGCCGGCGGTGGCGGTTGCGCTCGCGGGCGGTATTTTTCTGTTCGCGGTTACGGTGGGCGCGGTCTTCACACCGTAACTGGGTTCGGCCCTGCGCGCATTCGTGGACGACGAGATGGTGCGCGGCTTCGCGCTCGCTCGTGCCCGTCGAGACCTGCCTTTGAAGTCGACCCACGCATTGCGCCCGCCCGCAGGTGGCGGCGGTGGGAGCCCATTCTTGTCGAGGTCGCTGCGTTTGATCATGCTCTTGTGCGAGGCACACGCGGCAAGAATATTATATTAAATAATTACAAAACCAACAACAATCCTTAACCTGCCGTCGTCGCTTCGGTTTTGTTTTTCAACAACCTGCTAGGCCGAGCGCGGTCCCGCGGCCACCAAGTCGGGCGCTTCGTACTGACCGAAATTCTCGATGAAGAGTTTCGCGAGATGCGCCGCCTTCGCATCGTATGCCTTCGGATCGCTCCAGCTGTCGCGCGGCCGCAGAATTTCATTCGGCACGCCTGGGACGCTGACCGGCACCTCGAGGTTGAACACCGGATGCGTCACCGTCTTCACGTCCTTGAGCTGGCCCGACAGCGCCGCGTGCAAGAGCGCGCGCGTGTGCGCGATGGAAATCCGCTTGCCCGTTCCGTACGGCCCGCCGACCCAGCCAGTGTTGACGAGCCACGCTTGCACGCCGTGCCGCTGAATTTTTTCGCCGAGCATTTTGGCGTAGACGCTTGGATGCATCGGGAAAAACGGCGCGCCGTAACAGGTGGAAAAAGTCGCGCTCGGCTCCTTCACGCCCGCCTCGGTGCCCGCGACTTTCGCCGTATAGCCCGAGAGAAAGTGGTAGCGCGCCTGCGCCGCGGTGAGCTTCGAGATCGGTGGCAACACGCCGAACGCATCGGCGCAAAGCATGACGATGTTCTTCGGATGCGGGCCCATGCCTTTGGGCTCGTGGTTCGGAATGAAGCGCAGTGGATAGGCCGCGCGTGTGTTTTCCGTGGCGGCCTCGCTGTCGAGATCGATCGCACGCGACGTCGGATCGATGGTGACGTTTTCCAGCACTGTGCCGAAGGTGCGTGTGGTCGCGTAGATCTCCGGTTCCGCGCTCGGCGAGAGGCGAATCACTTTGGCGTAGCAACCGCCTTCGAAGTTGAAGACGCCATCGTCGCTCCAGCCGTGCTCGTCGTCGCCGATCAACTTGCACGTGGGATCGGCCGAGAGCGTGGTCTTGCCGGTGCCGGAGAGTCCGAAAAAGACGGTGGTTGATCCATCCACGCCGATGTTGGCCGACGAATGCATCGGCAGAACGCCCTTCTGCGGGCAGAGGTAATTCATCACCGTAAAGATCGACTTTTTGATCTCGCCCGCATAGCGAGTGCCGCCGATGAGAATGACGCGCTTGGTGAAATCGACGAGCACGAACGCTTCACTGGAGAGCCCGTCTGCCGCGCCCGCCGCGTGCATATTGGGGACGTTGATGACGGTGAACTGCGGAACGTGTCCGCTGGCCGGCGCGCCGCTTGTCGCCTCGGCGGGAATGAAGAGATTTCGCGCGAAGAGGTTGTGCCACGCGGTCTCGGTGATCACGCGAATCGGCAAGCGGTAGTGCGGATCCGCGCCCGCGTGCGCGTCCAGCACGAACACATCGCGGTTTTGCAAATAGGCCAGCGCGCGCTGATGAAGCACCTCGAATTGCGCGGAGGTGATGGCGCGATTCTGCTTGCCCCAATTCACCTTCGACGCCGTCTCGGCATCCTTGACGATGAACTTGTCGTTGGGGCTGCGGCCCGTGCGCGGCGTGGTCGACACCACCAGCGCACCGCCCTCGGCCGCCATCCCTTCGCCACGCCGCACGGCCTCTTCATAGAGCCGCGCGGCCGAGAGATTCCAGTGCGCAGCTTTGGTGTTGGTGAGGCCGTCGGTGGGAATGGGCTGGCTCATGAACGACTCCGTGTGGTGAGGCTAAGGGCAGCAGCGCCGCCGGATTGACCCGTCTTACTTTTCGCGTCTTACTTTTCGCGGTAGGTGATGCGGCCGCGCGTCAAGTCGTAAGGCGAGAGTTCGATCTTCACGCGGTCGCCGGGGAGAATGCGGATTTTGAATTTGCGCATCTTGCCGCTGGCGTAGGCGAGGACGTTGTGCTTGTTCTCGAGCTCGACTTTGTAGTTGCCGCCGGCGAGCTCCTCGCGGACTGTGCCGGACACTTCGATTGCTTCTTCCTTCTCGGACAAAAATCCTCCTTGAGATTTCCTTGCGGGGCGGAAGCTAGGCGTCGCCCCGCTGCGAAGTCAAGGGAGCGGGCCCACTGGCGATCGCATCCGTGAGAAATCGTGCACGCGATGCTAATTTGACGGCATGCCGAAAGAAATTGAGCGCCGCTTTCTCGTCGACGAAAAAAAGTTGCCGCCGCTTGGGCGCGGCAAGCACTACGCGCAGGGTTATTTGAGTACCGCGCCAGTCGTGCGCGTTCGGGTCATCGAGAACGTGCAGGGGAAGCTCACCATCAAAGGGCCGACGCTTCACCGCACCCGCGACGAGTTCGAATACTCGATTCCCGCCGAGGAGGCGAAGGCGATGCTGGCGTTGTGCAAGGCGAAGCTTTCCAAGACACGTTTTCAATTCGGCCGTTGGGAGATCGATCGCTTCGACGCGCCGCTCGACGGACTGTGGCTAGCGGAATGCGAACTGGATCGCGAAGACGAACCGCTACCGGAGGCCGGACCGTGGCTTGGCCAAGAGGTGACCAATGACGGCGGCTACTCGAATGCGAGTTTGGCGACGAATGGTTTGCCAAAGCCTTGATGGACGAGGCTTCGTCCATCGCCGCAATCCTCACCGTCGTCCAAGAACGGCTCGTTACGCTCGAAAACGTACGGTCGTAACGACGGTTTCCCCCGTTGATGTGCGCCCAACCTCTCTCCGGTCCGTTGCGCGGCGCAATCGGGGATGACAAACTCGCTCCATGACCAGCCGGGCGCAGCACGTCGCAAAATGGGCCATTTTGGCGCTCCTGGTGGTTGTCGTCGCCCAAGTGACATTTTTTCAAGCCAGCCCGCACGTGCGCGGACCCGCGCCGGTACTGGCTTTGACCGATCTGCGCGGCACCAAAGTCGATCTCTCCGCCTACCGCGGTAAAGCCGTGGCGGTGAACTTCTGGGCCAGCTGGTGCGAGCCCTGCCGAGCGGAATTGCCCGATCTGGTGCAGGTTCGCGAAGATCACAAAAGCGACTGTTTCGAGATGCTGGGTGTGGCGGTCAACTCCGGCGAAACGGCCGACGTCGCCGCCTTTGCGCAAAAGCACGGCATCACTTATCCGGTGCTACTCGATGACGACGCGACGAGCGAGCGTTGGCACGTGGAGGGTTTGCCGACGACGTTTCTGATCGACCCCAAAGGCAACGTAACCTTTTCCTACAGCGGCGCGCTGAGTCGCGGTCGACTCGAGCGGGAGCTCAAGCCGCTGATTCCTCCCCGGGTGGGCGCGGGCTGCTAAGCCGCTTGCGTCGGCTTGGGCTTAGGGCTCTTCCGGCTGCGCCGGTATGCTTCAAGCGAGTAGACGCGCGCACCTTCGCCGGCGACGAAATCCGGCTCCGCGGCCTCTTCGGTAACTTTATTGCGCCTCAGCCACGACAGGAATGTCAGCATCTGCGTCCTCGCTTCGGGACCTGCTCACTCTGAGCGTGGATCCGTTGCCTGCAGGTAATGCAAGCGGCCTGCCGCGGATTCGAAGTTCCGCTAAAGCGACGCGAGAACGTCGGCAACGCTCTGCGGCCGATCGGCTGGATTCTTCGCCAGGAGCCGATGTGCCAGCGCGCAGAGGTCGAGCGGCGCTTCGGGATTGAGCAGCGACAGTGGCGGCGGCTCGCGGTGGCACACCGCATGGGCCAGCGCCAACCGTGAGGCGTCCACGAAGGGCGGGCGTCCCGCGAGCAGCTCGTAAAGAAGCGCGCCCAGCGAATAGAGATCGGCGCGGTGATCGACCGGCTCGCCGCGGGCCTGCTCCGGCGCCATGTAGCGGTAGGTGCCGACAACGGCGCCGACGGCGGTGGTTTCCGTATCCTGCTCGGCGGCGGCGGTTGGTTTGACGAGCCCGAAGTCGGCCAATTTCACGGTGCCAGTGGCGTTCACCAGAACGTTGCCGGGTTTCAAATCTCGATGCACCAGGCCCCGTTCATGCAGCGCCGAAAGGCCGCGGCAAATTTGCGCTAGGCCCTCACGCAGGCGCGCTATTCGCGCGGGGGCATTGAGCGAGGTAAGCACGGAGTCGGGAAGGGTAGCGATCTCGCCCGTTTCTTCTTGGCGTCCCGCTTTGGCGGCGGCGAGCAGCGCTTCCGAGTCCGGCTCGGCGTCGAGCGCGTAAAGATCGAAACCGGGATTCGCAGGCCCCGTCGAATGGCCCTCGGTTGTTGCTTCCGCCCAAGCCGATTTGTCGGTGGAATGTTCCGAGAAAGCTGAAAGAGCGCCGAGCGCAAGATGCCCGCGCAGCGTCGTCCCCTCGATGAACTCCATGGCAAGATAGAGCTGACCATCGGCTTCTCCGCAGTCGAGGAGCGCGACGAGATTGGCGTGGCGCAGATTCGCTAGCGAGGAGAATTCACGGCGTAGTCGCGCCGCCGCGCTGGGCGATCCGTCGGAGAGCACCTTGAGGGCTACGGTACCGCCGGTGCGTTCGTCGATGGCGCGGTAGACGGACCCGAGCCCACCCTGACCGACCGGCCGCTCTATGGCGTAAGGCCCGAGGCGTTGCATCGAAAAGGAATAGCAGGTTCTGCCAAGACAGGTTCTGCCAAGAGACGAGAAATGACATCGCGCACCGGAATTGAAATTGAGAATGAGAATCGTTATCGATTTTAAATCCTGTTGATATTCGAACAAACGGCCTGGAGAATGCTGTAGGCTGCTTTCCACTCGAAACGAGGGGACTCCATGCGCCGACTGATTGCCGCCGTTCTTGCCGTTACCGCCTGTACACAGAGTGGTGGAAACAACACGCCCGACGCTACCGCGCAGGCACAGGTGGCGCTCTCTAGCGTTCCCTCCGACGTGCGCTGCGTGGACGTCTTGGTGCTGGCCAGCGGGCACACCGTCGATCAGCGCTTTGATGTGACTCCGGGCGCCAGTGCGACGCTGACCATTTTCGCGCCGCCCGACGCGCAGGCCTCCATCAGCGCGCAGGCGTTTGCTGGCGCCTGCAGCGCGGTCGTGGCAAACACGCCGCCAACCTGGGTTGCAGACCCGGTCACAGCGGCGCTGGCTGTTGGCGAGGTCGCTCAGGTCCACCTGCATATGCGCCGGCCCAGCTTGGTTGGCACCGCCCAGGTGACCGTGGATTTTCCGGACGACTTCGCCGGCCTTCTCGGTGCGGGCGGGGGCCAGGCCTGCGTGGTGAAGCAAGACGGCACGGTGGCTTGTTGGGGATCGAACATGTCGTCATCAGCTCCCGCCAACAACCTCACGCCGGTTGCCGTGTCCAATCTCTCGGGAGTCAAAACAGTCGCCGTTGGAAGCAACCATGTCTGTGCTCTGAAAAGCGACGGGACTGTGGGCTGCTGGGGGTCCAACAGTTCCGGTCAGCTTGGGAACAACGCCACCTCGACGTCCTCTGCCGTCCCGCTCGTCGCCGGCGGACTGACCGGGATCACGGCCCTGGCCGCCAACGACCAGACGAACTGCGCGATCAAGCAGGATGGAACGGTTGTCTGTTGGGGCCTCAACAGCAGCCATGTGCTCGGAGCCAACGTTGCTGCGTCTACGACGACACCGGTCGCGGTATCCGGCCTGACCGGCGCGGTCGCGGTCGCTGGTTGTACCGGAAGTTTCTGCGCGCTCAAGACGGACGGAACGGTCGCCTGCTGGGGCAGCCAGTCGTACCAGATTCTCGGTTCTTCGGTCTCGGGCACCCAGTACGTTCCCGTCGCAATCGCCGGATTGTCGGCACCCGTTACCGCCCTTTCGATGCCCAACACGTCCGCCTGCGCTCTTTTGGCGGATGCCACGGTCCAGTGCTGGGGCGAGGGCCTGGGCTCCCAAGTTCCGGGCCCGCCGACCGCGAACGGAACGCCAACCACCGTCGCAGGCTTGGCAGGCGTAGTCGCGCTGGGTGTAGCCGGCTCTGGCGAAGCCTATCACGAATGCGTGGTCAAGAGCGACGGCTCGGTTTCGTGTTGGGGCTACAACCCGAGCGGCCAGCTCGGCAACAACAGCACCACCACCAGCGCCACCCCAAGCGTAGTGCCAGGAATCTCCACTGCCAAAGTCGCCACGATGGGAATCAACTCTTCGTGCGTGATGCTTTCGGATCACTCGGTCTCCTGCTGGGGCTCGAACTCCAGTGGCCAACTCGGCAACAACAGCACCGTCGACAGCAAGACGCCGGTACGGGTCGTAGGACTCCCGTAATTTCGGAGATTCATCGGGCTTTCATGCGCCTTCCTCGCTCTGCGTTTGCAGTTTTGCTCTTGGTTCTTGCCTGTGGCGTCACGAGCGACCCGACGCCGGCGTTGCACCTTGATCACGCCGAGGCGCGGCTGAGCACCGTACCCGCCGGCGTCTTGTGCTGGCGCTTCGTGGTGCAGGGCGGCACCACCGTCGATGCGCGCTTCGACGTCACGCCGGGTGCGGGTGCATTTTTCGCGCTGAAAAACCTGCCGACGGGTCCGGTCACCGTGAACGCGCAAGCGTATGCACAGGCGTGCAGCGACTGGTCGAGCGCGCTCGCGGCAAGTTGGGCCAGCGATCCGCTCACGGACACGATCGTGACTGGCAACGTCGCCCACTGGCGCCTTGCTATGCACCGCGTGGCGCCGGTCAGCAGTGGGCCGTCGAACAACTCCACGATCGTGGCGACGCCTTCGACAGGCATCGCCGCCAACGGCATCACGCAGAGTGCGATCACCGTGACGCTGCTCGACATCAACCAGCATCCGGTGTCCGGCGTGATGCCGGTTCTTTCGGTCACGGGCACCGGCAACACGCTCTCGGCATGCAGTGTTTCCACGAGCACCGGGATCTCCGCATGCACGCTCGCCAGCACCACCGCGGAGCTGAAGACAGTTAGCTTTGTCTCTCCGTTGATCACCCCCACCACGACGGTCACGTTTCTTCCCAGTCCGAATTTCGATTGCCCCTACGGCGCCGGTACCTTTGGAACTGTGAGCGCAACGACCTCCAATACGTTCACTTGCCGCAATACGGGAGGCAATGTGGCCATCACCACGCCCCTGTCCATCCAAATCACCGGCGATTCGACCTTCACACTTTCCAATGACTATTGCTCGGGCGTGTCGCTGGCCGGTGGTCAGAGCTGTACATTTGCGGTTCAATTTCCGGCGCCGAGTGGGAATCCCGTTCCGGGTACGAGCTACAGCGGAACGCTGCGCGTGGCCGCGTTTGCTTCGTCGATCGGAAACGGTGGCGGTTCGGTGACTTGGCCGCTTTCAGGAAGCGTGGCCAGTGGAGGGGGTGGCGGAGGCGGAGGCTGCGGCACGCTGTACTACGGCGCCCCGTGCACCATTCAGACACAGTGCGCTAGCTGCGTCTGCAACGCCGGTGTTTGTTTTTAAGCGGTAGCTGGTCCGTGGTGTCGCCTTAGATCGCGCGCCATGGCAGGACTGAACCAAACGCGCCCCCAAATTGAAATTGAGAATGAGAATCAACTGAGAACATTTTGAGGATGATTATGAGAATCATTATCGGCCGAGGGGCCGCGTTGCTGCTCGCCGTTGGTGCCTGCGCCACGACGCACGTTCAAGCCTCGCAGCCAGTTCAAGCCGCGCCACCTCCGGACCTCGACCTGCACCGCGTTTACACGCTGGGCGAGACCTACCGCTACGACTTGCAGCGCCACTACGCGGTGAACGGCGTCGTGACGAGCGTTACCGACGCATCGTCAATCCACGAAGTGGTTGGTCCACCGCCGCTGCGCGAACGCATTCGGTTCGAGCGCCTCTCGGAGAGAAAGGGCGGCAACGTCTTCGACGGAGCGGCAGCCGTTGCCACCGTTCCGCCGTACGAAGTTTCCATCGCCGACGATGCGCCGAAAGGATCGATGAAGCTGCCCGACATCTCAGGGATCGACAAGCAGATGACGAGTTGGGTGACGGACCTCCACACCTTCCTCGTCGCGGTCTTTCCGCAGGCGGGCGTACGGCAACTGCACAGGGTTGGCGATGTGCACGTGGTACCGGAACCAAAAATCGGGGATTGGGGCAACACCGCCAGCGCCTCGGTCGGGCAGGACGCGATTCAGATCACCTACCGGCTCGTTGGCTTGACCGACACCACGGCGACCATCGAAACTTCGTTCGAGCCGCCCGCGGAGCAGCGGCTCATGCTGCAACGTCCGTGGATGGAGAGGCCGGTCGTTCCGGGCACGGTCAACAATTTTCAGCAGGTGCAGAAGGCTGCCGATGGTTTCGGCGCGATCTGGGGCGTCGAGCGGTTCGTGGTGAAGGCGCAGGTGCGGCGCAGCGACGGGCGCATCGAGCACGCCAGCATGGACAATCCGCTGACGCTTCGCTCGAAAGGTGGCTGCGACGAGTCGCTCACGAAATGTGCCTACGAAGCGCCGGTGACGCTTCGGCGCACCATCGAGATGACGCTGCGCTGATTTTTTTGTAGGACAGTCCGCTTGTCCACGTCTTCTGACACTGACCGCGACTCCGCTCTGGCTCTGGCCGACCTGCGCGCACGCGTGCTGGCGCGGCCGCTTCCGCGCCACGTGGCCATCATCATGGACGGCAACGGTCGCTGGGCCGCGCAGCGCGGATTGCCGCGGACGGAAGGACATCGCGCGGGCAGCGAGTCGATGAAGGCGGTCACGCGCGCGGCGCGACGGCTGGGTGTTGAGGCGCTGACGGTCTACGCCTTCTCCTCGCAGAATTGGTTGCGGCCGCCGGGAGAAGTGACGGCGTTGATGGATCTGCTGGTCGAGTACATCCAGGGCGAGCGCGCCGAGGTGCTGGACAATGGCATCCGGTTGCGCGCCATCGGCGACTTGACGCGACTGCCGCGGCAGGTGCGCACGCCGCTCGAAGAGTTGTGCCTGGCATCGGCGGGTGGTCGCGGCATGGCGTTGACGCTGGCGTTGTCGTACGGCGGTCGCGAAGAGATTTTGGCGGCAACGCGTGCGTTGGTGGAGTCAGCGGCACGCGGCGAAATTCGCGCAAGCGATATCGACGAATCGCGTTTTTCACGTGCGCTCTGGACGCGCGAACTGCCCGATCCCGATCTCGTCATCCGCACCTCCGGCGAGCGGCGGCTTTCCAATTTTCTCCTCTGGCAAATCGCCTACGCCGAGCTTTTCATCACCGACATTTTGTGGCCCGATTTTCGCGAAGCGGATCTGCTCGCCGCGATTGCCGACTTTCAGCTGCGCGATCGTCGCTTTGGAAAAGTGGCGGCGAAATGACCGCGCAAAATCAAAATCTCCTCTGGCGCGTGGTGACGGCGCTCGTCGGTCTGCCGCTCGTCGTGTGGCTGATCGTGCTCGGCGGTTGGCCGTTTGCCATTCTGCTCGCGCTGGCTGCGGGGCTTGGTGCGCGCGAGTTTTACGGCATGGCACTGGGCGAAAAAAACTCCGCCGCGGCCGCCATCGGAGCCATTGCAGCGGCGCTTCTTCCGATCGCTGCACTCTTGGCGTGGCAGGCTTTCTCGATCGCCGCCGTTGCCAGCATCGCCGTGATCGCGTTCTTTATCGAGCGGCTTCTGGCCATCGATCACGAGGATGCGGAGGCCTTGCGCGACGCTCCCCGCCGCGTGGCGCTGGGCCTTTTCGGTTGTCTCTATCCGGGGCTCCTTCTCTCGACGCTGGTGCTCTTGCGCGCCAAAGGTCCCTTTTGGGTTGTGCTCGCGCTCACCGCAACATGGGCCAACGACACCGGCGCCTACTTTGCGGGACGCGCGTTCGGTCGCGTGAAGCTCTATCCAAAAATTAGCCCAGCCAAGACGTGGGAAGGCGCTGTCGGCGGGCTTCTCGCTGCGGTTGCGGGTGCGCTGGTGGTGCAGCATTTCTGGCTCGTGGCAGAGTTGCCCGTTGCCATGGCGGTGCTCATTGGCGCGGGTGCGTCGGTGTTGGGGCCACTCGGCGATCTTTCCGAGTCGATGCTCAAACGTGCGTTCGGTGCCAAGGATTCGAGCCATCTTTTGCCAGGCCACGGCGGCGTGCTCGACCGCGTTGACGCGCTGCTGTTCGTGGCGCCGTTCGTTTTGCTCGTCGCGAATCTGCTTTAGAAAAACCGCAAGTCGAGCGTGCCGACCGCACGCGCGCCCGAGAAATCGAGCTGGTAGGGCGCGTGCGGCCCAATCTGCGTGGTGCCGTTGCGTTCGTGCATCGGCCCACCGACAGCATCGCGATAATCGAGCGATAGCCCGAGTGCGAACCAAGGCTTGAACCACCATTGCCCCGCGGCTTCGAAAACGTACCCGACGAAGGGATCGACCTCTTCCGCGTGGATGTTGCAACCGTTGCAATCCCAGCCATTCACAGTCAGCGCCACGATGTCGGGACCCACGCCCGCTTGCGTGGCGAGGCGGCCTTCGAGCCACTCTTCCGACCAGGAGACGACGACCGGAATTTCCAGCAGCGCGACCCAATTGGTCAGCGTCTCGTTGCCGATTTTTTCCGTGGGAAAGCCGCCGCCGATGCCGAGTCCGGTGCGCAGCCCGACGTGCCAAGGCGTGGTCCAGCGGAGCGCGAGATCGAAATGCAGCTCGTGGCCAAGGTGCGCGGGTGCGCCGTCCAGCGTGCCGCCCTGTGCGCTACGGTTGATGTCGTCCATGAGCACGTTCGCCGATTCCATGGCCAGGCCACCTCCGCCAAGCCCGATTTCGAAGGCGAGGTGATGGTCAGCAGATGCGGCGGTCGCGGCGGCAAGCAGGAGTGCGAGCATGCGCTTTTCGCTACACCGCGGGCGCCGCGAGCGTCAACCGGCAAGCGTTCGCGTCGCGTCTGACTTATGCTGAGGGACATGCCCGGGCTGGTCATGAAAGTGGTGCCGTTGGTGGTGCTCTTGTGCGGGCTCGTCTTCGTGCACGAGCTCGGCCATTTCCTGGTGGCCAAGTTTTTTCGCGTGAAGGTGCTGAAATTCAGCATCGGATTTGGTCCGCGCATTTTTGCGTTTACGCGCGGTGAAACCGAATACCGACTGGCGATGCTGCCGCTCGGTGGTTACGTGAAAATGGCGGGTGACGTTCCGGGGCAGGAGATCGATCCCGCCGATGCTGGACGCGGGTTTCTCGAGCAGACGCCGCTGGTGCGCGGACTCATTGCGGTGGCTGGTCCGGCGTTCAATCTCGTCTTTCCTTTGCTGCTCTACTTCGGGCTGTTTCTGGTTCCGCACGACGTCCCGTCGACGCGCATTGGGTACGTGGTGCCGGGGCGACCTGCGGCGCTGGCGGGTGTGCAGCCGGGCGATCGAATCCTTTCAGTAGATGGCGTAGCGACGCAGGACTTCAACGATCTACGCGACGCCATCGAACATCGTCCTGGGCAGGCGCTGGCGTTGGCGCTCGAGCGCGCGGGGCAAAAAATCTCCGTGACGGTGACCGCGGCTTCGGATGCGGATGACAATCCGGTCGAGCCCGGTCGGCGTGGAAGAATTGGCATCGCGCCCTATGCGCATGCGCCGATCATCGGCGTGATTCCTGGATCGCCGGCGGCGCTGGCCGGTCTGGCTACGTTCGATCGCATCGTTCGTCTCGACGGGAAAACGGTGGAGACTTACGAAGCGTTAGCGGCGGCGCTCATCTCGAAGCGAGATACATTTAATACGGAGGAGCCAGCTTTGCTGGCGACGGGCGGAGCGCGAAGGCGCGGAGCAAAGGTCGACTTGCAGCGCGAGGGCAAACCGATCGCCGCGACGCTGACGCCGGGGCCGGTGGTGCATGGTCTGGAATCCGAGGAGCTGTATCTTTACGGTGTGGAAGCTGGCTCGCCAGCAGCGACGGCGGGGCTACTGCGCGGCGACAAGATTTTGAGTATCGACGGTCGTTCCGTGACGACTTGGGACGATGTCGATCACGCACTGCGCGCGTCGTCAGATGCGCATCACGAGACGCTGACCGTTCAAGTGCGTTCGGGCGACGGCGTGCACGACAGTGTGGTGCATCCAACCTACAAATTGCAGCGTGACCAGATGGGCGCGCGTGTGCTGACCGCGCAGGTCGGTCTCCTCGCCGACTCTCGCCCCGAAAGCATCGTCGCCGGCGAAACGGTGCGCGTCGCCAACGGCCCGCTCAAGGCCGCGCGGCTGGCGGCGCAGAAGCTTGTTGAGTTGATTCGCGTGATGACGCTAGGCATCCTGCGCATCCTGCAAGGCCGCATCAGCTATGAGACGATCGGCGGTCCGATTTTGCTCTACCAAGTTGCAGCGAAGAGCGCGGAGGTGGGCTGGGACGCGTTTTTCTGGACCATGGGCGTCATCAGCGTGAACTTGGGCCTGATGAATCTGCTCCCCATTCCGGTGCTGGACGGGTGGCACATTTTCGCCGCGGGCGTGGAGTCGGTACGGCGGCGGCCGCTGTCGATTCGGTTTCGGGAGATCGCGAATGCAGTTGGCTTGGCGCTGCTGGCGGCGCTGACGCTGCTGGTTTTTCGAAATGACATTATGCGAAGTTTCTTCGAGTAGGCTCCCGCATCGAACCGGATGTCAGAGTAGTTACGGTACATGCGAACAAGAAATAGCGTCGCCTACGCCGTTCGTTGCGACCCATCCTCCCGCTTCAAATCCCGAATCTCCGCCAACTGCGCGGCGTGCATCGAATCCAGTTTTTCGTGCAGCCGTTTAATCTGCAGCTCATTCTTCAGATTTACCTGATAATCGAGATCGGACTGAATCTTGTCTTTCGCGCTCTGGCGATTTTGACTCATCATGATGATCGGCGCCTGCAGCGCGGCCAGAATCGCCAATACCAGATTCAAAAATTGAAACGGATATTCGTCGAACTTTTTGGCGGACGGAATCAAGTTCAGCCCCATCCACAGTGCCACCAGCGCGGAGAAGGCGCCGATGAACCACCACGATCCGCCGAAGCGCGCGATGAGATCGGCGATGCGATCGCCAAAGGTCAGCGCTTCGGCGACCGCCTCGTTGGCGTTCTTGGTGGCCAGGCCACGCAGCGTTTCGTCGGAAGCGCGCAAGCGGCCAGAGAGCACCGCCAGCAGTTGCGCGCCGACACGGGGACGGCTGGCCACGAAAGTTAGAAACGCTTCGCGCGGAACGACGACGACCGCGGCTTCACCCACGGCGGTGGCGTCGGCGCTGCGGCGCTGGCCATCGAGCAGCGCCAGTTCACCGAAGGTTTCGCCGGCTTTCAGGACGGAAAAAATCAACTCCTGGCCCTGACTCAAAATGCTAATTCTCACTTCGCCGCGCGTGAGCACGTAGAGCCCGTCGCAGTCGTCGCCTTGGTGAAACAGGCGCTTTCCGGAGACGAAGGTGCGGTGTTCGCAAACGATTAGAAGTTGCTCGAGATCGCGTTCGTCGAGGCCGGAGAAGAGCGGCGCGTCGCGGAGGAAATGAACGTCGGACACGACGCGAGTATACGGCATGTAACCCGGAGCCTGGTGGTAAGCTTTCCCGCGTGCGCGTCTTCTCCTCGCTCGCCGCGGCGCGTGGCCAACTTTCGCGGTCCTCCATCGCGGTGGGAAATTTCGACGGCGTGCACCTCGGCCATCGGCGGCTGCTCGAACGTGCGGCGACGCTTGCGCATCCGCGCGGTGGCGAATCCGTGATGCTGACTTTCGATCCGCATCCGGCCAAAGTGCTGGCGCCCGCACTAGCCCCGCCGCTCATCTGCACCACCGCGCGAAAATTGGAATTGGCGGCCGCTTGCGGAATCGACGCGGCCATCGTGCAACCGTTCGATGCCGCGTTCGCCGCCACGCCACCGGACGCGTTCGCCGCGGCGCTCTTCGCGACGGGACTTTCCGAAGTGGTCGTCGGTTACGATTTTTCCTACGGCCGTGGCCGCGCGGGCGATGTCACCACACTGCGCGAAGCCGCGCAGACGCACGGCGCCGCGGTGGAACGCATTGGTCCCGTGCAAACCGGCGGACTCGTGGTTAGCTCGACACGCGTGCGAGGATTCATCACCGAAGGTCGCGTGGAAGCCGCGGCCCAACTGCTGGGTCGCCCGTTCGACGTCGACGGCAAGGTGGTGCGCGGCGTGGGGCGCGGCAAAAAGTTGGGATTCCCTACCGCTAACTTGGCCATCGAAAACGAGTTGGTGCCGGGACTTGGTGTCTATGCGGTGCGCGTGCGAATCGGAATGAAGGGGCCGTCGATTTCCGGCGCGGCGAACATTGGAATTAATCCGACGTTTTTGCCTGATGTGTTTCCAGCGGTGGCTCCTCCCCCTGGCTCGCTCCTTCCGTCGGATTCTGAGAGGGGGACCCATCCCCCTCCGCCACCCAGCGAAGCTGGGCTGGCTCCTCCCCCTGGCTCGCTCCTTCCGTCGCTCGCGTCGTTGGCGCGTTCGCCTTTGCAGGTTGAGGTACACTTAATAGATTATTCTGGAGATTTGTACGGCCAAACGCTGCGCGTGGAGTTCATCCAACGTCTGCGGGTGGAGCGAAAATTTCCCAGCGTCGACGCGCTGCGTGAACAGATCGCCCGCGACATCGACGAAGCACGCGGACTTTTGACCTAACCCCGCCTAAACGCATAAAGTTACAATGTTAAGAATCGTATTTTTTAAGCTAAACGGAGCCCGTCCTTCATGGCAGGTCGTCTCGGTGAGCTGCTCGTCCGCGAAAACCTGATCAGCTTGCAGCAATTGCAGCAGGCCACGGAGAGCCAAACCAAAAGTGGCGGCCGCATCGGCTACCACCTCACGAAAATGGGCTTCCTCGCCGAGGCCGATCTCACCAATTTTCTCTCGAAGCAGTACGGCGTTCCTTCGGTCAATCTCAAAGAGTTCGAGATCGATCCGGAGGTGATCAAGCTGGTCAGCAAGGAAGTTGCCGAGAAGCACCAGTGCCTTCCGGTGAACCGCGCGGGGTCGTCGCTCATCCTGGCCATGAGCGATCCATCGAATATATTTGCGGTGGACGACATCAAATTCGTCACCGGCTACAACGTGGAAGTGGTGGTCGCCAGCGAGCAGGCCATCAAGGAATCGATCGAAAAATATTACGGCGAAAAAGCGCCCTCCTACGAAGAGGTCATGGAGGGTTTCGACGAAGGCGAAATCGGCGTCGAGAAGGAATCCGAAGAGGGCGTCAACCTCGACGACATGGCCAAGTCGGCCGAGGAAGCGCCGGTCGTCAAGCTCGTCAACTTGATTCTGCTCGACGCCATCAAGAAGGGCGCCAGCGACATTCACATCGAGCCGTACGAAAAAGAGTTCCGCGTGCGCTTCCGCGTGGACGGCGTTTTGTTCGAGGCCATGAAGCCACCGATGAAGTTGCGCAACGCCATCATCAGCCGGCTCAAAATCATGGCCTCGCTCGACATCTCCGAGCGCCGTTTGCCGCAGGACGGCCGCATCAAATTGAAGCTGGGCAAAGGCCGCGAGATGGATTTTCGCGTCTCGGTCTGTCCGACGCTCTTCGGCGAAAAGATTGTGCTCCGTCTGCTCGACAAGTCCAACTTGCAGTTGGACATGACCAAGTTGGGCTTCGACAAGGAGCCGCTGGATTGGTTTCAGGAAGCGATCGATCGCCCGTACGGAATGGTGCTGGTGACGGGCCCCACCGGCTCTGGGAAAACCACCACGCTCTATTCCGCGCTCGCGTCGCTCAACAAGACTTCCGACAACATCTCCACCGCCGAGGATCCGGTCGAATTCAACTTCGCCGGCATCAACCAGGTGCAGATGAAGGAGGACATCGGGCTCAACTTCGCGGCGGCGCTGCGATCGTTTTTGCGGCAAGACCCCGACATCATCATGGTGGGCGAAATTCGTGACTTCGAGACGGCGGAAATCGCCATCAAGGCCGCGCTCACGGGTCACCTGGTGCTCTCGACGCTACACACCAACGACGCGCCGGGCACGGTGTCGCGCTTGCTCAACATGGGCATCGAGCCGTTTCTGGTCTGCTCGTCGCTCAACTTGATCTTGGCCCAACGGCTCGCGCGGCGGCTCTGCGCCGAGTGCAAAAAGCCCGCGGACGTTCCGCCGTCGGCGCTGACCGACATCGGCATCAAGCCGGAAGAGGTGGGCACGTTTCAGCTCTACGAACCGGCCGGCTGCGAGAAGTGCAACAACCGTGGCTACAAGGGCCGCGTCGCGCTCTACGAAGTGATGCCGATGTGGGATCCGATCAAGGAGCTCGTCATCAACGGCGCCTCGACCGCCGAAGTGAAGAACGGCGCCATTCGCGCTGGCATGCAGACGCTGCGCATGGCGGGCTTGGCCAAAATGAAACTTGGGATGACGACCATCGAAGAGGTCGTGGGAAACACGGCTCCTGACGTCAACAAATAAGGCGGTAGACCGTTGCCCAACCTGCACCAGCTTTTGAAAGCGATGGTCGAGAAGGGCGCTTCCGACCTGCACATCACCACGGGCTCCGCGCCGCAGTTGCGCATCGACGGTCGGCTGGTGCCGCTCAAGACCACGCCGATGACGCCGATGGAAACCAAGCAGATCTGCTACTCGATCCTCACCGACGCGCAGAAGCACCACTTTGAAGAGGAGAACGAGCTCGATCTCTCGTTCGGCGTGAAGGGGCTGTCTCGATTTCGTGCCAACATTTTTCTGCAGCGTGGCGCGGTGGCGGCCGCTTTTCGAACGATTCCATTTAATATCCTTTCTTTCACCGAGCTGGGTTTGCCGCCGGTGGTGGCGGAGCTGGCCAAGAAACCGCGCGGCTTGGTGCTGGTGACCGGTCCCACGGGTTCGGGCAAGTCCACCACACTGGCGTCGATCATCGACAAGATCAACAACGAGCGGCACGAGCACATCGTGACCGTGGAAGATCCAATTGAGTATTTGCATCCGCACAAAAACTGCGTGGTGAATCAGCGGGAAGTCGGCGCCGATACGCACAGTTTCAAGAAGGCGCTTAAATATATTTTGCGCCAAGATCCCGACGTGGTGCTGATCGGCGAAATGCGCGATCTGGAAACGATCGAAGCGGCGCTGGTTGTTTCCGAAACGGGTCACCTCGCGCTCGGCACGCTGCACACCAACAGCGCGGTGCAGACCATCAGCCGCATCGTCGATGTTTTTCCGCCGTACCAGCAGTCGCAAGTGCGCGCGCAACTTTCCTTCGTGCTCGAAGGCGTGCTCAGCCAAAACTTGATTCCCAAGCTCGGAGGAGCGGGGCGCGCGCTGGCGCTCGAGGTGCTCATCCCCAACGCAGCCATCCGCAACCTGATCCGCGAGGACAAGATTCACCAGATCTATTCGCAGATGCAGGTCGGGCAGGCCAAATTTGGCATGCAGACGTTCAACCAATCGCTGGTCGCGCTCTACCAAAAGAAGCTGATCAGTTACGACGATGCGTTGGGCCGCAGTTCCGAACCGGAAGAGCTGAAAAACATGATGGCTGCGGGTGGCGTGGCCAAGCGGCCGGGGCCGCAGTAGTGGCGGATGCGGCGGCCAATGCGCAGGTGAAACCACGCGGCGGCGAAGCGGCGGCGCCCAAGAACCCCTTGTGGCTCTGGGAAGCCAAAGACAAAAAAGGCGAAATCAAAAAAGGAGAGATGGAGGCGACCGACAAAGAAGCGGTCGAAGGCCGGCTCAAGCAGATGCAGTTGACGCCGACCAAGGTGACGAAAAAGGGCGGCGGTTTCAAATTGCCCGGTGGATTCGGCGGCGGCGTCGACAAAAAGTCGCTGGTCATTTTCACGCGCCAGTTCGCGACCATGATGGACGCGGGTTTGCCGCTGGTGCAGTGCCTCGACATCCTCGCGGGTCAAACCGACAACGCGACATTTCGCGACGTGCTTTACAAAGTGAAAGGCAAAGTCGAGTCGGGCGCCACGTTCGCGGACGCGCTCCGCGACCACCCCAAGGCCTTCGACGAGCTCTACACACAGCTGGTCGCCGCCGGCGAAGTGGGCGGCATTCTCGACACCATCATGAATCGGCTCGCGCTGCAGATCGAAAAAGCCGAGAAGCTCAAAAGCAAAGTCAAAGGCGCGCTCACCTATCCGGTTTCGGTGCTCGGCATCGCCGTGATCGTGACCGTGGTGCTGCTCGTCTTCGTGACGCCGACGTTCGAAAAGATGTTCAAAGACTTCGGTGGTACCATGCCCGCGCCCACGGCGTTCATCATCAACATGTCGCACTGGCTCGTGAGTTATGGCGTCTACCTGCTGATAGGAGGCGCCGCGGTTGTCGTCTCCGTTCGCGCCTTCATCGCCAATCCCCGAGGGCGCGAAATTTTTGACAAGTATATTCTGAAGACGCCACTCATTGGCATGGTCATACGCAAGGTGGCGGTGGCGCGCTTCACGCGAACGCTGGGCGTGATGATCTCCTCGGGCGTTCCCATTCTCGACGCGCTGGAAGTGGTGGCCAAAACCGCCGGCAACCGAACAGTGGAGAAGGGCATCTACTACACGCGCGAAAAGATCTCCGAGGGCAAGACGATCGCGCAGCCGCTGATGGAGACCAATATTTTTCCGTCGATGGTGGTGCAGATGATCTCGGTCGGCGAGGCGACCGGCGCCATGGACGCCATGCTCGGTAAGATCGCCGATTTTTATGACGAGGAAGTTGACACCGCAGTGGCCGCGCTGACCAGCCTCATCGAGCCGTTCATGATGGTGATCCTGGGCGGCGTGGTCGGCGGATTTCTGGTGGCGATGTACCTGCCGATCTTCACGATCGCCGGGAACGTGCATTGAGAAGTAAGCCAGGGGGCGGAGCCAGTCCGCCCGGCTATCGAACCCCGGATGGCGGTGGGGGACGGGTCCCCTACTCAGACGACGCCCTCTATCGGAAACTCGTCTGGCTTACCGCGTTTCGTCTTCTCACCGTCACCGCGCTCCTGCTTGCCACCATTGGTCTAGGGGGCCGGCCCGAGCCGCTCATCAGCACCGTTCCCGGTCTGCTCTACGGGCTCATCGGCGGCATTTATGCGTTGTCGCTCGGCTACATTGTGGCGCTCAAACGCTGGCGCCGCCTCGATTCACTGGCTTTCTGGCAGGTTGCTGGCGATGTGTGCATCGCTTCGTTTCTCGTCTATTTGACCGGCGGATCGGAATCGCTCTTCACGATTTTTTATCCGCTGGCCATCGTGAACGCGTCGATCGTGTTGCCCCGAAGCGGTGCGGTCAGCTCGGCGATTGCCAGTGCGGCGACGTTCGCGGTGGTGGCGGTTGGATTGCGCACCGGCATCATGCCGCCGGCGGCGTCTTACCTTGCGCCTGAATCAGTCCCACTTCCGCGCTTCGTGCTCGGCCTTTTTGTCAACGGATCGGCGTTTGTCCTCACCGCTGGATTGTCGAGCTATCTCGCGGAGCAGGTGCAGCGCGCGGGTGAACAGCTCACCGAATCGCAAGCCGACCTCGCCGAACTCTCTGCGTTGCACGGATCGATCGTGCAGTCGATTCACTCTGGGATTTTGACCACTGACGCCGACGGAAAAATCACCTTCATGAATCCCGCCGCTTTGCAGATGGCCGGTGCGCAGACGGAAGAAATCAGCGGGCGCGATCTGGTGGCCACGTTTCCGCTTCTCTCGGCGGCGTGTGCGGCGGCTGCTGCCGCGGGGAAAGCGCACGGTGAAGCGACCTTACGCGGGGGCACGCAGCCGGTTGCCTTTTTCGTTTCACCGCTTACGGCGCCGGCACGCGGCACCGCCATCATGCTCGAAGATCTCACGACGCTTCGGCGCATGGAGGAAGCCGTCCGCCGCGCGGAGGGACTTGCCGCAGCCGGGCGGCTCGCGGCCGGTCTCGCGCACGAAATTCGCAATCCGCTGGCGTCGATGTGCGGATCGGTGGAGCTGTTGCGAAGTGGTCTGCAACTTTCTCCCGACAACAATCGCCTGTTCGACATCGTGATGCGTGAAGGCGAACGCCTCAACGCGTTGGTGACCGATTTTCTCGCCTTCGCGCGGCCCGCGTCGCCGCAACTCTCGGAAGTTGACCTGGGATCGCTTGTAGAGGAAACCCTTGGCGTGTTTGCCAACGCGCCCACCGCTGGAAAAGCAACGCTGCGGCCGCTGGTGGATCGTTTCGTTGTGGTGCGCGCCGATGCGGATCAGCTACGCCAGGTGCTCTGGAATCTGCTCGTCAACGCGGTGCAGGCGATGCCCAACGGCGGCGCCGCCACGGTGCGCGCCTTTGCGCAGGGCCCCTACGCGGTGGTGCAGGTGGAAGATGAAGGTGAAGGCATTTTGTCAAGTGACATGCCGCACCTCTTCGAGCCGTTTTTCACCACCAAGCCGGCCGGAACGGGTCTCGGCTTGGCGACGGTGCACCGCATCGTGGATGGTCTCGGCGGCCGTGTGGAAGTTCAGAGCGAGCGCGGCCGCGGAAGTCGGTTTTCGATCAAGCTGCCGCTCAAGAACACGCGGCTGACGCAGGCTTCGTAATGGCGCGCATTCTGATCGTCGACGACGAGCGCTCGATGCGCGAGTTCCTGGACATTTTGCTGCACAAAAGTGGTCACGAAGTTACCGTGGCACTCCATGCGGAGGCGGCGTTCACGTTGCTGGAACGCGAGCGATTTGATCTCACCATCACCGACATCAACCTGGGCGCCGGTCGCCCCGACGGTCTCGCGGTGTTGTCGCGGGTAAAAGAAAAAGATCCACAAACGGAAGTCATCGTCATCACCGCGTTTGCCACGACGGAAAACGCCGTGCAGGCCATGAAGGCCGGCGCGCACGACTATCTGATCAAGCCGTTCAAGGTCGACGAGCTGAACGTCGTGGTGCAGAAAGCGTTGGAGAAACGCGCGCTGGTGCTCGAGAACGTGCTGCTCCGCTCGAAGCTCGCCGCGCAACACCCGGACGGCATCATCGGCAAGTCGGCGGCAATGCGCGCGGTCTACCAGCTGGTCGACAAAGTGGCGCCGACGCGGACCACCGTGCTCATCACCGGCGAGAGCGGGACTGGCAAAGAGCTGGTGGCGCGCGCCATTCACGCGCAGAGTCGCAAGACCGGTCCCTTCGTGCCGGTGAACTGCGGAGCGATTCCCGCGAACCTGATCGAGAGCGAACTCTTCGGCCACTTGAAAGGCGCCTTCACCGATGCCAAGGAAGCCAAACCCGGCGTCTTCGGCGCCGCGAATGGTGGAACGCTCTTCCTCGACGAAATCGGCGAACTCCCGTTGACCTCGCAGGTGTCACTCTTGCGCGCCATTCAGGAAAAGCGCGTGCGCCCCGTCGGAGCTACTAAAGACGTCGAGGTGGATGTGCGCATCATCGCCGCCACCAACCGTGATCTCGCCGCCGACGTCAAGGCCGGCCGCTTCCGCGAAGATCTTTTCTACAGGCTCGACGTCGTGCGCATTCACGTCCCGCCACTGCGCGCGCGTCCCGAGGACGTGCCGTTGTTGGCGCAACATTTCATTGTCCGAACCTGCGCGCAGCTTGGCCGTTCACCGATGCGGCTCACCGCCGAAGCCCGTCAGCGGCTCGACGCGTACGCGTTTCCAGGGAACGTCCGCGAGCTGGAAAACTTGATCGAACGCGCCGTGACACTCGCCGAAGGCGACGAGATCGGCGCCGCTGCACTCCCGGGCCCATTGCGGCCATCGACCAGTCCCGTGTTGGAGCTCAGCGAGCATTTCGATCTCGAAGCTCGGCTGGGCGAAATCGAACGCGGTTATCTGCTCGCCGCACTCGATCGCGCCAAAGGGGTCAAGAAGGATGCCGCCGCGTTACTTGGAATTACGTTCCGGCAATTCCGGCACCGCTGGAAGAAAATAAACAATGAAGGCGACGACGACGAAGCGGAATAACCCTACTCGCGAACCGTCGCCAGATACTCATCCGTCCGCTGCGCGAGCTGTGCAGACTTCGCCAAAAGCGAATCCAGCTCGCTGTACATCTCCGCCGAAGTTTGCTGCTCCCGCGGCGTCGTTCCACCGACCAGACTCATCGTCGACAGCACGTCCGCAACTTTCAGCAGGTGCTGGTGCAAGAGCAGTAGATCGCGGCCGGCGCGCGTGCCCTGGCGCGTGAAGAGCAGTCCCGATTTGAAGAGCAGCCCCATCGTGGTGCGGTTGCTGTCGAGGCCGATGCGAATGCGCGATTCATAACCGCGCAACTTCCGGCGGCCGCGTTCCACGGCGAGGCTGACAACCGTTCCTGAAACCGGGCGCGGAAATTTTCCGTTGGTGCGAACCACGCCGCGTTTTGCATTTCGCTCCGGCACGCTCACCCCTTTGGATACAATCGACTGTAGCGCTGGTTTTCTCGCGGGGTCAAGGATCCGGCTCGCGATACTGCGCTTGACTTCAGGCGCGAATGTTCCGCCGTTCACCAGGTGACCTTGGTAGGGTACGGATTCTAATGTTTCGCGCTGCCGGTGACCTGGAAACGCTTTTTCTCGAGAGGACTTTCTCATCATGCCCAACGTTCCCGCGCACATCACCGGCACCATTTGGAAGATCGAAAAAAAGATCGGCGACGCGATTGCCGCGGGCGAAGTGATCATCATCATCGAGTCGATGAAGATGGAAATGCCAGTCGAAGCGCCCAGCGCTGGCGTGCTCAAAGAGCTGCGTTGCAAAGAAGGCCAAGCGGTCGCCGAGGGCGATGTGCTGGCGATCGTCGAGTAGCTATTGAATAGCTATGGGCCTTGCCGTTTGAAGTCCGCCAACATTTTTTCGAGACTGGCCTTCTCTTTGGCGTTCGTGCAGAGCGGCAAATAGAGCTCGTAGTAGTGGGCGGCTTGCGGCATGGCGCCCTGCCGCGCGTAGGTAATTCCCAAACCACGGTAGGCTTTCGCCAGCAGCGCATCGGGTGGCTTGAGCGCGACCGCTTCGAGGTAGTCGTGAACCGCGCCGTCGAGATCGGCGTTGCTCAACGTTTTGGCGCCGGCGTTCTTGATGAGATCGTCGGCGCGAGCTTCCAGCGCATTCAGTGCCGGCGCGACGGCGGGCGGTGGTGGCGCCGGCGGCGTCTCTACGGGTGCTTCCGGTTTTTCCTCGTCGGCGGAGGCGACCACTTTGGGTGGCAACGCTTTCGCCGGCGCGCGCACCACGGTCTTCGGCGCGCTGGCCTTCTCCGTTTCACGTGTGCACTGCGCGATCGCCAACCGGGCGGTCGCATTTTCCGGATCGGCGAGCTGCACCAAGTTGCCTTCCTGCAGGCAGTCCGCCCAACGACCGGCCTGCATCGCGCCGCTCATGCGTTCGACGTGCAGGCCTAAATAGCCGCGCTTGATTTCGCTCTCGCGCTCTTTGCCGCGAACGAAAAACGCCGAGTCGGCGGGAATTTTCGGCAACGCGTCCCAGGCCACATCCCAATCGCCGCGCGCGATGGCCGCATTCATTGCGCGAAAAGCAAGTTGGTTGCTTAGCTCCGCGCTGGCCTTTGCGCGCTGTGGAACGGCCAACGTCGGATCGAGGTTTTGCGCTCTGCGGAAATTCTCGCTGGCGGTCACGAAATCATCTTGGAGAAATGCACGCTGACCCGCGTGGACAAGTTGCGCCGCGGCCGTGTCGGTTTCCGTGCGCTCGCTCTTGACCGGCGACGTTCGAAGCAAGAGCAGCGCACCAGAGCCGGCGAGCACGAGTCCTCCCACAAGCGTTACGCCGATCAGCCAGGGCCGATACCTTCGCTCCACCACCGTCGTGCGCGTCGGCTCGGAAACCTCGGAGGATCCCGTCGTCTCCTCGGGCATTTCGAAGGGCAGCCCCGGCATCACGAATCGAAACTTCACATACCCCAGCTCCAACGTGTCGTCGTGGCGCACCGTCGCGATTTGGTAATCCTCGCCATTGAGACGCACGCCGTTGGCGCTCCGGTTGTCGCTCACCTTCCACGACCCGTCGTCTTGCCGCTGAAGCCGGGCGTGTTGTCGCGACATCGACGGGTGGTCGATCTGAATGTCGTTTTCCTCGGTACGGCCGATGCGCACTTCCGATCGAAGCAGAAAAAATTCACGACCGCGCAACGCCCCGGCAAAACCCACCAAGCGCGGCACTTGATTTTTTGGCAAGTCGTAAATTTCGCGTTCCGGCAGCCCCGGATGCACGTCCGATAGGCGAACCACGGCTGTGACACCGTGCGACGCATGCGGTTCGGGCGGCGCGCGCATGCCCGGCGAGGTGGTGCTGCCTTCTTCGTCATCAAGTTGCGCAAACGGTGACGCACCATTGGGAGGCCGCGTTGCCGGAGGTGTGCGCTCCATCGGTGCGGTGGACTCCTCGTCGGCATACGCCGCGGGAGCGTGCGCCACCGGCGTGGCCGTGACTTCCGACGTCTCTTGAAAGTTGAGATCGTAGTCACCGATCTCAACGAGATCGCCCTCGTGAATCGTGGTGCGGGCGGTGATGCGCTGACCGTTGACGCGCACACCGGTGAAGCTGCCGAGATCCTCGACCATGATGTTGCCGCCGAGTTTCGAAAGCCGCGCGTGGCGTCGCGAGACGTTGCGCTCGGTCAACCGAATCGTGTTGCCTTCTTGGCGGCCGATGGTGATTTCGTCTCGAACGAAGGGTACGACCGTGGTGCGGCCCTCGTCATCTTCGATGATGAGCTTCAATTAGCCTCCGCAGTCTAAATCGTAACATAGGTCTCGGATTGGGCTAGATTCGCAGCAAGTTTCGCTGTGGTAGCCGCAAGCCGGAAAACGCGGTAGACGCGCAGCATGGCCGTGCCTCGACCGAAAAATGTTGAGTCCGCTCCCGTCGCGCTCGCGACGTCCGACGGGCTGCTCGCGCAGTGGCTTTCGCTTCCCACCGAACGGCAAACTGCCATCGCCGTGCTTCTCCTCGGTGCGCTGCTCTTTCTGCCCTGGCTCGGCGCGGTCGGGTTCTGGGATCCCTGGGAACCGCACTACGGCGAAGTGGGCCGCGCCATGATTGCGCGCCAAGACTTCGTGCATCCCTATTGGGAAAACGCCTACTTCTATTCCAAGCCGGTGCTCACGCTCTGGATGGACGCGGTGTCGATGCTGCTCGCCGGCACCAACCACGGCGCGGGCTTGGGCGCCGATCCCTCGCGCGGTGTGAGCGTGGCCACCGAGTGGTGCGTGCGACTTCCCTACGCACTGCTCGCGATCGCCGAGCTTGTATTCGTTTGTATTACCATGGGCCGAATTTTTTCACGTCGCGTGGGAATCCTCGCTGCGATCGCGCTGGCAACTTGTCCGATGTTCGTGCTGCTCGCGCGGCAAGCGGTCACCGACGGGCCTTTCGTGGCCATCAACACCATCGGATTTTGTTGCCTTATCCTCGCGCTGTTCGAGCGGGAAGAGCCGCAAGTCGGCTGGCTCTACACCTTCTATGCGTGCGTTGGCCTCGGCACGCTGGCCAAAGAGTCGCTCGGCATCGCGCTGCCCGGTGCGACCATGCTGGCCTACATCCTCCTCACCGGCGAATGGTCGATGCTCAAAAAACTGCGTCTCTTCTCCGGCGCGCTGGTCGTCGGCGCCATCGCCGCGCCCTGGTACACCGCCATGCTGGTCTTCGACGGCAAGGACGACGAGTCGAAAACATTTCTCGAGCGACTTCGCCACGACAACATCAACCGTTTTCTCTATGGCGTGCACACCACAACGCCCGGCGGAACGTTCATCTACTTCATCGAACAGCTTGGCTTCGGCGTCTTCCCCTGGGTGGCCGCGGTGCCCGGCGCGCTCTCGGAAATGTTCCGCACGAGCATCAGCGATCGTTCGCGCGAAAGCCGCGTGCGGCTCTTGCTGGTGCTGTGGGCAGCGATCAGCTTCGCGGTCTTCACGCTCTCGGCGACGAAATTTCACCACTACTGTTTTCCGATTCTGCCGCCGCTCCTTATTCTCTGCGCACTGTGGCTCGACCGCGTGCTGACCAATGGCGTGCGCGCGGAAGCGGTGGCGCTGCTTCTCGGTGGCGTGCTGTTCGCGCTGATCGCCAACAACCTTTTCATGACGCCCAAGCACCTCACCGATCTCTTCGTTTACAACTACGAACGCCCGTATCCCGATCGCGAAGTCGATCCGCGCAACTGGTTTCGCGCGATTTTTGTCGGCGGCGCCGTGGTTGCGCTGTGGCCATTCGTCGTGACGCTGCTCGAGTCGTTTGGATCGCGTCGTGCGGAAACGGAGCCAAAACCAAACCGCCTTTTTGTCACCGGCGCGGCCTACGGAACAGCGCTGGTGTTCGCGTTTTACTTGAGCTGGTTTCACTGGCGCGCGTTGACGCCACATTGGACGCAGCGCGAAATTTTCTGGACCTATCTCGAGCAGGCAAAGCCAGACGAACCGATCATCGCCTACTACATGAACTGGCGCGGCGAGACGTTCTACTCGCGCAACACGGTGCGGCAGGTGAAGGACACGGCGCTCATGCAGCAACTCGCGGCGCAGCCTGGACGCAAGTGGGTCATCGTGGAGCACAACCGACTTGCGGGGCTGAAGCAGACGCTAGGCGCAAATTACAAAGTGAACCAGGTCGATCAGGCTGGCGATAAATTTGCGCTGGTGACGGTGGATTAACGGATCACGCCGCTCGGAACGGGTGAATTCTCGAGAGGTCGCGGACCTTCCCTCGACTCTGCATCTCGAGATCGAAATCCTCCTGCAACCCAAGCCAGAATTTTGCGGTCGTCCCAAAAAAACGCGACAGCCGAAGCGCCGTATCTGCGGTTATGGAGCGGCGCTCGTGCAAAAGCTCCGCGACGCGTGTGAGCGGAACGTGGATCTCCTTGGCCAAGCGGTAAGACGTCAGCCCAAGCGGCTTGACGAACTCTTCCCGGAGAACCTCGCCGGGGTGGATGTTGCGCAGTCCGCGTTTAGCAGCCATTTGTGACCTCAGTGGTAATCGACGATTTCGACATTTTTCGCGTCGGTGCCGATCCAAACGAAACAGATTCGCCATTGATCGTTGATCCGAATGCTGTGTTGTCCAGCGCGATCGCCTTTCAACGCCTCGAGGCGGTTGTTCGGCGGGATTCGTAGGTCGGCAAGGTTCTGAGCGTTGTTCAACATGCGAAGCTTCCGTCGGGCGACGTCCTGGATGTCTCCCGGGAGACGGCGAGAGACTTCACCGAGCCAGATCTTTTCAGCTTCGGCGCTTTTCCACGAAACGATCACTTGCCAGGAATAGTAACGTCGTGCGGTACTAACGTCAAGCGGTACTAGTATCCCGGAGCAGAAGTTCGCCGCATAAATGCGGCGGTCGTTTCGTGATACTAGCCGTCAGGAAGGGGCTCGCCGCCCCTCCCCGCCGGGCGAAGCCCATCGGGGACCCCTCCTAGGCTTCGGCGAGACTCCTCGCCGCGGCCGCCTTTGGCGTCCGGAATTATCATGCGAACTTCTGACACTAGCGGAGGGCGCGGTCTTACTTCCGACGCCGCTTGCGATGCTTCGTATGCTTCACCACCGGACGCGGCGGCGTGGGCGGTGGCGGATCCGGCGCGCGGTAAGCCAAGCGGGACGTGGCCAAGCGGACGAAGGCAGAAGCGTCGATCGCCATCGGTGACGGCCTTGTTCCTTGCGACCAAAACGCAACGAGTGGCGCGGCTCCCGTCGGCGTCCACCAA
>JAHFDP010000006.1:0-15724 GCA_023248955.1 Deltaproteobacteria bacterium | reverse complement strand
GGTACGCCCGCGCGCGCTAGCCGCGGCAAATCAGCAAGTCGCAGACGGCCGTCGGTAATTCCCAGCGTGTGATCGGCGATCTCTCTTTTCGACGCTTCGAAAAAGGGCTGCGTGGCGGCGAGCACAGCCTCCGCCAGCAGGAGCGACGAATCCACGGACGCTTCGCCCACGAGCGCCCTCAGCGCATCGAGATCGGTGTACCCGAGCGCGATCGCGGCGGTCCGAATCACTTCGTGACGTCGTTGCACGAGCGCCTCCAGTGGTGCCAACGCTGGAGACTCCGCCGCGGAAATTTGCGCGCGCTGCACGGCGCTCGGCTCCTGCGCCAGCCGCTCCTCGAGCTGCATCAGCGGAACGTCGTCACTTCCGCGCAGCCGCACCTTGGTCTGCACGAGCTGCGACAGAAACGCGGTTTGCGCCTCGACCGCCGCTCGTCCAATTGTCTCGCTGGCCAGAAAACTTTCGAGATGCAGAAGCGCGATCGAATCGTCGGTCCCGCTCGGCGACGCCGCCCGCGCTGCGCGAATGGCCGCAACGGCGTCCGTCGTCCGCAACGCTTCAGGCAGCGAAACCCGATCCGGCGTCTTTCCCGCGCGCCACCCATTTGCGCTAGCCAACGTTTCGTCGTGCCAGAGCTGAGCGGCTGCTTGTCGAATCGGCCCGACGTCTGGGGACGGCGCTCGCTCGTATGGCGCAGCGGCGGGAGGTTCTTCAACCGGGGTAGCGGGCACCACGCGCGGCGCGCACGCTGCTGTCAGCAATCCAACGAGGGCCAGCCGTCGCACGCCCTCGGTTTACACCATTCGGAGCCACTCGTATAAAAGCTCAAGTTCCCTAGAACACGGAGTTCCCGGTGAATTACGCCCCGACCATTCTGCAAGCCATTGGCAACACACCGCTCGTTCGCCTGAACAAAGTGGTGCCCAAAGGCGCCGCTTGCGTTTATGTCAAGTGCGAATACATGAACCCCGGCGGCTCCATCAAGGACCGCATGGCGCTCTACATCATCGAAAAAGCGGAGCGCGAAGGACGGCTCAAACCGGGCAGCGTGATTGTCGAAAACACCTCGGGCAACACCGGCGTTGGCGTCGCGCTGGCCGCGGCGGTGAAAGGCTACCGCTGCATCTTCACGATGCCGGACAAGATGTCGAAGGAGAAGCAGGACACGCTGCGCGCGTTCGGTGCGGAAGTCGTGGTTACGCTGACCAATGTGCCCGCCGAAGATCCGCGGAGCTACTACGAAACGGCCAAGCGCATCGCGCGCGAAACGCCCAACTCGTTCATGCTGAACCAGTACCACAATCCCGACAACATCGAGGCGCACTACGCGGTGACCGGGGCGGAAATCTGGAGGCAAACTGGAGGCGAAATGGATGCCTTCGTGGCAGGGCTCGGCACTGGCGGAACGATGTCCGGCGCGGGGCGCTACCTGCACGAGCGAAACCCGAGCATCAAAAACGTTGGCGTCGATCCGGAAGGGTCGGTCTACCTCGACTACTTCCGCTCAAAAAAATTGATCGAACCCAAGCCTTACAAAGTCGAAGGCATCGGCGAGGACATGCTCTGCAAGGCTATGGATTTCTCCGTGCTCGACGACGTGCGGCGTGTGAATGATCAGCAGTCGTTCACCATGGCGCGGCGGTTGGCGCGCGAAGAAGGCATCTTCGCCGGCGGTTCGTCGGGCGCAGCGGTGCACGTGGCGGTGGAGATCGCGCGCGAATTGGGCGCCGGCAAGAGCGTGGTCGCGGTGCTCACCGATTCCGGCGCGCGCTACGTGTCGAAATTCTTCTCCGACGACTGGATGAAACAAAACGGCTTTTCCATTGGAGTCGCCGGCAAGGCCGGTACCTCCATCGCGTGAGACGAGCGCGAATCGGGCAGAGTGCGTCGAAGGATATTTCAGGCGCGGGGTCGCTGGTGCTGGCCGTGATTGCCGGCGCCGCATCCGCGCTGACGATCCGCTCGGGAATGTGGCTGTTTTCAGCGGGGCACACTTTTTTCGGCGCGACTGCGTGCGGATTGGCGGCACTGCTTGCGATCTTCACGCTCGTTGCGTTGTTCGGCGTCGTCGAAGCATCGTTCCGCGAATTGCGGCGCGAACACCACGCGCGCAAATGGGATGTGAAAAGGAGATGAGTCGATGAGCAAATCCTGGAAGATCGAAACGAACGCCATTCACGCGGGCCAGCATCCCGACCCCACGACAGGCGCGGTGATGACGCCGGTCTATTTGACGTCAACCTATGCGCAAAAAAGTCCCGGCGTGCATCAGGGGTTCGAATATTCGCGCACGCGCAATCCCACGCGCGACGCGCTTCAGGATTGCCTCGCGGCGCTCGAGGGCGGCAAGCACGGGCTTTGCTTCGCCAGCGGACTCGCGGCCACCGATGCGCTGATGCACCTCTTCGATGCGGGCGCGCACATCGTCTGCTCCGATGACGTGTACGGCGGGACGTTTCGCATCTTCGACAAAGTCTTTCGCCGCGCCGGTTACCACTTCACCTTCGTCGACATGCGCGATCCCGCCAACATTGAGCGCGCGCTCACGCCGACGACGAAAGCGATTTGGGTGGAGACGCCGACCAATCCGATGTTGAAGCTCGTCGATCTCACAGCGGCGGCGGCGATTGGGCGGCAGCGCGGCATCACCACGGTTTGCGACAACACGTTTCTGTCGCCCTATTTTCAACGGCCGCTCGATCTCGGTATCGATGTCGTGGTCCATTCGACTACGAAATATTTGAATGGCCACTCGGACACTGTTGGCGGCGCCGTCATCACCAACGACAGCGCGCTACACGAGCGACTAGCGTTTTTGCAAAACGCCATCGGTGGCGTACCTGGTCCGCTCGATTCGTTTCTGGTTCTGCGCGGATTGAAGACGCTGCATGTGCGGATGGATCGTCACGCGCAGAACGCGCAGCACGTTGCCGAATGGCTCACCGAGCAGCCGCAGGTGGAAACAGTCACCTATCCGGGACTCCCGAGCCATCCGCAGCACGCGTTGGCGCGGCGGCAGATGAAAGGCTTCGGCGGCATGTGCACGTTCGTGATTCGTGGCGGGCTACCCGCGGCGCGGAAGTTTCTCGAGCGGGTGCGCGTGTTCACCTGCGCGGAGTCGCTTGGCGGCGTGGAGTCACTCGTGGAGCATCCGGCGATCATGACGCACGCCAGCGTGCCGGCCGCGACGCGACAGGCGCTCGGGATTCACGATGGGTTTGTTCGGCTCAGCGTGGGGATCGAGGCGGAGAGCGATCTCATTGATGATTTGGCGCAAGCGCTACAAAGCTGACCGATGCTGTCTATTGGAATGGCGGCCCTCTTGCTTTCCGCTCCACCAAGCGGAAGTCGAGCGCTCAGCGATCGCGTGAAAGATCTCTTGCCCTCACCGAGCGAAGAGAAATGGGCCCAAGTCTCGTGGCGGACGGATCTTCTCGACGCCCAAGCCGAAGCCGCGCGTTCCGCGAAGCTTATCTTCATGTGGCTCATGGATGGCGATCCTCTCGGCGCAACTTGAAGCAACGGCCAGGCGAGCCGTGCGCTCGTTCTCTCGAACGATCAAGTACTTCACGCCATCGAACCATTGGAAGTCGAATTTTGGAACACCCGTTCCTTCGCGGAAAGCAACGCGTGGGAGCAGCTCGTTTACGATCCGCAGGCGACCCGACGGCCACGGGGGCACATTTATCGCCTGCGTCTTGACGACACAGAGATGGCTATTCTTTCAAGCGCTTGCCAAGCGCCGCGGCGTGCCTGCTTCTGTAGTCCTTCGTGAGTTCGTTCGTGGGCAAGCGGAGGAAGCGAGGGGCAATACGCGTTCGCGACGGCTACGCCGCCTTCCAGTCAGGCATCGTCCGGCGCATGAAATCGTCAAAGAGTGGAACCGTAAAATCAGTGTCACCGTGCGCCGGGCCGTAAATCATGCCCTTGCGAATCAAACCTGATCGCAACGGCGCGCTCGATTGAACCTTGACGCCGAGACGTTCCGCGATGTCCCCCGATCGATGCGCACCGGGGCCCAAATCCGCAAGCGCGCGCAGATAGTCCTTCTCGCGCGGCGTTAGCCGGTCGAAGCGAACGCGAAAAAAACTTCCGTCGAGTTTCTTGATTGCCGCTCCGGTCGCGCGCGTGACGACGGTTCGATGGATGGGAGATTTTTCCGCCAAATTCCAGGCTTGGTATCCCCACTCCTGCAAAAAATAGGGATACCCGTGCGTCTGTTTGACGATCTCTTTTAGGGCGTCGTCAGCAAAAGCCGCTCCCTCCTTCTTCACCGGATCTTGCAACGCAGCCATTGCATCGGCTTGGGCTAGGGGGCCGACGACGGGATACCGAAAAAGGCGCTCGGCGTAAGATTTCGAGCGACCGGCGAGCCCCACAAGCTGCGGCAACCCTGCCGCGACAAGCACGAGCGGAAGTTGCCGCTGAGACATGCGATGAATGCCCATGATGAGCGAACTCATCTCGAGCTCGCTCAGATATTGAATCTCGTCGATGAGAATGGCGATGGCGGTCCTTCGATCCAAGGCCGCATCCGCCAGCGCAACGAAGAGCTCTGCAAGATCGGACTCCAAATCCCCGGAATCGGCTTTCCCCTTTTCGGGATCGATATCGAGCCCAATCTCAATTTCACCGAACTTGACCTTGACCGCCCCCACAAAGCTGCGAAAAACACGCAGTCCAAATTTGACCTTGCTGCTGACGCCTTCCATCCGATCGAGCTGAATAAAAACACTCCGAAGCGCGGGGATAAGCAGTTCGGGCAACGAGCGGCTCTCGGTTGCCTCGACGATGACCGTTCCGTAGCGTTGCGCCTCGGCGAGCTCGCGAATCCGATTGAGCAGAACCGTTTTTCCGACACCGCGCAGGCCGACAAGCATCAGACTTTGTTCGTAGCGACGATTCTTCACTCGCCCAAGCATGACCCGGGCTTCCTCAAGCAGTTCGTCACGTCCGGCTAGCTCGGGCGGAGGATTCCCCGCACCTGGCGAGAAGGGATTTCTGAGGCTGTCCATGTATTGGGATGTTATTCAATTATTCATTGTTTATCAATAATTCAGATAAACTACCTAGTCGGCTCGAACAACGACCGATCGACAGATGATAAGAGACTCTCATGCTTGGTCTTCAGCTCGGCCACTACACGCTTCACGCTATCCTCGACGGCACCTTCGCGCTGGACGGCGGCGCCATGTTTGGCGTGGTTCCGAAAACACTGTGGCAAAAGGCACTGCCCGCCGACGCAGAGAACCGCGTCTCGCTCGCGTTGCGCACCCTTCTGATCGTCGACGAACGTCCCGGCGGACGGCGCATCCTCGTTGATGTCGGCATCGGCGATCTCTGGTCCGAAAAAAATCGCGTCATCTACAAAATCGCGCGCAACGGTGGCTTGACGGCGCGGCTCGCGGAGTTGGGCCTCTGTGCGAACGACATTACCGATGTGGTGATCACGCACCTCCATTTCGATCACGTCGGCGGTGCCACCGCGCGCGCGGCGGATGGAAACGTTCGGCTCACGTTCCCGCGCGCGACGCACCACGTGCAGCGGCGCAACTGGAGCTGGGCGCATCACCCTTCGGAGCGCGACTGTCGAAGCTATCTCCCAGAGACTTTTTCGGCGCTGGAAGGCTCCGGAAAGTTGCACCTCGTCGAGGGCGAAACCGAGCTCTTGCCTGGCGTTTTTCTCCTGCCGTCCGAAGGCCACACAGTCGGTGCGCAGCTCGTTCGCGTGGTGGGCTCGGATGCATCCGGTACACAGACTGCGCTGGTGTTTTGCGGTGATCTCATTCCGACGCGCGCGCATCTGCGCGCCGCGTGGCACATGGCTTACGACCTCTATCCGCTGACGCTGCTCGAGGAGAAACGATTGCTACTCGCGCAAGCGTTGGAAGAACGCTCGATCCTTTTCTTTCCGCACGATCCAAACATCGCGGCCTGTCGCGCCCGTGACGTCCAGGGCGAAGCCGTGCTCGACGAAGTGGTGGCGCTATGAGCGTGGCATCGATTCGACTCTCCAAACGTGGTGTGGAGCGGCTCAAATCCGGGCATGTTTGGGTCTACCGATCCGATGTCGGCGCGCCCAATGCGCAGCAGCCAGGCGTGGTGCGGCTGGTCGACGATCGCGGCTGGTTTCTGGGAACGGCGCTCTACGGCGCGCATTCGACGATCGCGGTGCGAATGCTTTCGCGCGAAGACGTAGTGGTCGATCGTGACTTTTGGAAGGCGCGGCTCCAGTCGGCGATCGCGTTGCGCACTTCACTTTTTCCCTCGGGCGGCGCGGTTCGTCTGGTTCACGGCGAAGCCGATCTGATGCCGGGGTTGGTGGTCGATCGCTACGACGACGTACTGGTCATTCAAACCACGATCGAAGCAACCGATGCTTTGCGCGGACTCTTTACCGAGCTGCTCGTCGAGCTGTGCGCACCGCGCGCCATCGTCGAGCGCAACGATCTCAAAGTCCGCGAGCACGAAGGACTTCCGCAACGGCGCGGCGTGATCTGGGGAACGCTTCCTGATTCGCGCGTGTCGTTTCGCGAAGGCGATGTCACGCTCGTCGCTGATCTCATCGAAGGACAGAAGACCGGTGCGTTTCTCGATCAACGGGAAAACCGCATTGCTGCTGGTTTGTATGCGCACGGCCGCGCGCTCGACTGCTTCACCTACAACGGCGCGTTTGCATTGCAGTTGGCGCGCCGCGCGCAGCAAGTCACGGCGGTGGAAATTTCCGAGAAGGCCGTCGAGCAGACGCGCGAAAACGCCGCTCGAAACGCCATCACCAACCTCGACGTGATCTGCGGCAACGCTTTCGATTTCTTGCGCGCACAAGCCGACAAGGGTGAACGCTACGACACCATCGTTCTCGATCCACCGGCGTTCGCGAAGAAGCGTGAAGACCTCACCGCGGCCATGCGCGGCTACAAAGAAATCAACCTACGCGCCATGCAGCTTCTCGCACCCGGCGGAATTTTGGTTACCGCCAGCTGCTCGTTCCACATCTCGGAAGAGGTCTTCGGCAATATGGTCACGTCGGCCGCGATCGACGTCGGTCGCAGTGTGCAACTGCTCGAACGGCGCCGCGCGGGACGTGATCACCCCACGCTGCTTGGCGTGCCGGAGAGCGGCTACTTGAAGTGCTTCATCGCGCGCGTGCTTTAAGCGCCTCGGCCTTTTCCGTCAGCGCACGAACGGCCGCGCGCGCTTTTTCGATCAACACGCCGCGCGTGGTTTCGTCGTAGCCATCCGTAGAAATCGGATCGCCGACCACGATGCCAACGTTTCCCGATCGCAAACGCAGGCTGTGCTTGGGCAAGAGCGCATCGGTGCCCGCGATCCCGATCGGTAACACTGGAACGCCCGCGGCGATCGCAGCCACGAATGCGCCGCCCTTGAACGGCGCCAGCGTTCCATCCGCCGAGCGCGTCCCTTCTGGAAAAAAGAGCAGCGCAATGTCCCGCGCGTGAATCGCCTCCGCTGCAATTTTGACCACGCCCATGGCCTCTTTGCGCCGTTCGCGATCGATCGGCACGTGGCCCATGGCCGAGGCGGCCCAGCCGAAAAAGGGAATGCGAAAGAGTGATTTTTTGCCGATGAAACGCAGCCGCAGCGAGGCGAGTTCGATGACGAGGCTTGGCGCGTCGAAGTGGCTCAAGTGATTGGCAACCACCACCACGCGGCCCGACGCGGGAATGCGATCTAACCCTTCCGACACCACGTGAATACCGCACACCCAAAGCACGATTCGGCACCAGAGGCGGACGAGGCGATCGCGGCGATCGAACCGTGCGAACAAGGGAATGATCACGCCGAGAATAATCGTCTCGACGAAGAGGACCACCGCAGCGAAGACGATGCGAATCATGTGAAGTCACACGCCGGAAAAAGTAATACATCCGCTATCGTTTGTGATGCCGTGGCCAACATGGCCAAACGGTCGAGGCCTACAGCCACGCCGCCCGCGCTGGGCATGCGCCCGACCGCTTCGAGAAACGCTTCGTCGAGCGGATAGACCGGATGACCGAGGCGCCGCCGCTCTTCTTGCTCGCCAACCAAGCGCGCGCGTTGCTCTTTCGAATCGTTCAACTCGGAAAATCCGTTCGCGAGCTCGAGGCCTCCCGCGTAGAGCTCGAATCGCTCGGCGATCGGCGGAAAGTCAGTCCGGACGCGGGCTAGCGCTGCTTGGCTTACCGGCCAATCGTAAAGAAACGTCGGACGCGCACGGCCGATCGCTGGTTCAACGGCGGTGAGCATGATCTCGAAAAAAACATCGTCCCAGGATCGTTCGCCCGTTTGCGCTCCGAGCGCAACGCCTGCTCTTTGCGCCGCCCGTCGAAGCTCAGTTGCGGTGTCATGCACAAACGGATCGACGCGCGCATACCGCACGAACGCTTCGCGCACCGTCAGCCGTTCAAATGGCGCCGCACAGTTGAGCGAACCAACTTGCGCGCGCCCCGCAGACGCAACGATCGCCGCTTCCACCACGCATTCGAGATCATCCATCGTGGCGCGGTAGTCGTGTGCCGCGGCGTAAAATTCCAACATCGTGAATTCAGGATTGTGGTGTGCGGCGATCTCGCCGTTTCGATAGGTCCGGCAAATCTGAAAAATCCGCGGCCACCCGTCGGCCAGCAGCCGCTTCATGGCGTACTCGGGGCTGGTGTGCAGGTAGAGCGTCTTCGCGGCGCCGCCCGCCACGGGAGCTACCTCTGGAACGAACGTCGCTTCGAACGCGGTGAGATGCGGCTCCTGTCCCGGCGCGGGAACCAGCGCGGGCGTCTCCACTTCTTCGTACCCGAGCTCGACGAGTGCGCACCGAACGCCACCGAGCAACCGCATGCGCGCCCGTGCGCGCTCTTTCGTGGCCGCCATGGAAAGGCATGTTATCGTTTGCCACCAAACCGCGATGGCCGATCTGCACCAACGACTCCAGGGATTCGTCGCCACCGCTGCTGGCGCATCACCGAAGCAGGTGAAGATGGCGCCGCTGGTGGGCCAGGCGTCCGCGCGATCTTATTGGCGCGCGAAGGCTGGCGAGAAGTCTTACGTCGTGATGGTGCTGCCACCGGGGCCGCACCGTTCCGAGGAGGCCGCGTCCGCCGCGGTGGTGACCGAGCTGCCGTTCATCAACGTGCAGCGCTACTTGAAAAAAAGCGGCGTTCGCGTTCCGCACATTCACACCTACGACGAGACAGCTGGGCTCTTGCTCCTCGACGATCTGGGCGATGTGACGCTCGAAGTGGCGCTCGAAAAAGCCAGCGCGACCGAGCGCGAAAAGCTCTACACCGCCGCGATCGATGAATTGGCGCGGCTTCGCGCCGCGGCCGAAGCAATGCCGGACACCAGCTGCGTCGCCTTCACGCGTGCGTTCGACTTCGATCTCTACCGCTGGGAGCTCGATCATTTTCTGCTCTGGGGACTCTTCGCGCGCGTGGGCATCGAGCCCAATCCAGCGGAGGCGTCGGCGCTGCGCCAAGCCTTTCACGCGCTCACGTCTGAGCTTGTGGCGCTGCCGCGCGGCTTCACGCACCGCGACTATCAGTCACGCAACTTGATGGTGCTTCCGTCGGGAGACGTCGCGGTGATCGATTTCCAAGACGCGCTGCTCGGTCCGCGGCAATACGATGTGGTTGCGCTCCTGCGTGACAGCTACATCGTGCTCGACGACGCGCTGGTGCAACGGCTGCTCGCCCGCTACCGAAAGACGTTCGCCGCCGCGAGTGGAAAATCGCTCGAGGCGACCGAGTTTCAGCGCGGATTCGATCTGGTGACGGTGCAGCGAAAATTAAAGGACGGCGCGCGATTTGAATTCATTGCGCGGGTGAAAAAAAATCCGGCGTTTTTGCCACACGTGCCGGCGTCGTTTCGTTATGTGCGCGACGCGTTGCGCAAACTTCCAGAGTATGCGCGGCTGCTCGAAGTGCTGGCCACGCATTTGCCGGAGTTGCGGTAAGCCGGTCCTTAGCCAGGCTGCGGCTTACGCAAAAACGTCGGAATATCGAACTCGTCCTCTTCGTAATTCGTCAGCGCGCTCCCCGAAGGCGACGGCACGTTGGCCTTCACCATGGCGGGCGCGGGCTCCGCGCGACGAATCGCTGGCCGCGGCGCCGACACCGTCTGCTGCACACGAACCGGCTCACCCGCATTCGCGCGCGGCGCTTGCGGGCCGCGGTGCACCGTGGTGCCCGGTGGTGTCGGCAATTGCGGACGAACATTTTCCGCGGGCGGCGTCGACGGCATCGAACGGGACGGAGCAGCCACCGAGCGTTCCATCGCAACATAGTCGACAGGCTCTGGCATTCGTGGTTCTGGCAGCCGCGGCTCAGGCGGAAGGCGCGGTTCGCGCAACTCACGCGTCTCGCGAACGGGCGCCCGACGTGCGGCAGGAGGCTCGAACCCTGTGGCGATCACGGTGATGACCAACTCGTCCTTCATCCGCTCGTCGATCACCGATCCGAAAATAATATTGGCGTCCTCGTGCGCAGCAGCGTGAATGAGTGAGCTGGCCTCATTCACCTCGTGCAGTGTCATGTTCGGACCACCCGTGATGTTGATCAGAATTCCGGTGGCGCCTTCGATCGAAATATCCTCGAGCAAGGGTGAGCTCACCGCTGCCTGCGCCGCTTCGAGGGCCCGCTTGGGCCCGCTGGCGCGACCGGTGCCCATCAAGGCCACGCCCATGTCGGTCATGATGGTGCGCACGTCGGCGAAATCGACGTTGATGAGACCGGGAATGGTGATCAGATCGCTGATGCCCTGCACCGCATTCAGCAAAACCTCGTCGGCCTTGCGGAAGGTATCGAGCAGCGACGTGGTCTGATCGGCCACTTCCAAGAGTCGTTGATTGGGAATCGTGATGAGCGTATCGACGGTGGACTTGAGCTCCTCGATGCCCTGTTCCGCGTGACGGCGACGGCGGTTGCCTTCAAACGCAAAGGGCTTGGTCACCACGCCCACGGTCAGCGCACCGATCTGCCGCGCGATCTCCGCGATCACCGGTGCGGCGCCTGTTCCCGTGCCACCGCCCATGCCGGCCGTGACGAACACCATGTCCGCGCCCGCCAGCGCCTCGGCGATGCGCTCCTGATCTTCCCGCGCCGCGTTGCGACCCACGTCGGGGTTGGCGCCCGCACCGAGTCCCTTGGTCAACCGCGATCCGAGCTGAATGCGCGTGGGCGCCTTGTTGTTGGCGAGCGCTTGGCAGTCGGTGTTGGCGGCGATGAAATCGACGCCCGTGAGCCCAGCGCGGATCATGGTGTTGAGCGCGTTGCCACCCCCGCCGCCCACACCAATGACCTTGATGCGCGCTCCGAGTGCCGACTGCTCAGGCACGTCCGCCATGCTGCCTCCATTGGAAGGAAACCACTGAAAAGATGCTTTCTAAACTACCATACTCAGAGGGCGGTATTCAAGCGATTCCTACGTCCGACGCGTTCCGGGTTATAAACATCCCCCTCGGCGAAGACTAGGGCCCGTCCTCAGACTACGACCTATGCTCTCGGTGCCAATTGAAAAAGAATGACTTCACGAACTGAGCCGGCTTTCCTCATTCTCGGCGCCGCCTTCTTTTTTGGGTCGGCCATTTTTCTTTCTCGCCCGGTCGAGGCGCGTCTTCCGCCGCGTCCCTTACTCGCTGCCGACGCGCCCGCGGCCATTCCGCCCGAGCTCTTGCGCGCGCTGCATTTTGGATTTTCCGCGGTGGCCGCCGATGCGCTCTACCTGCAAGCGATCCAGGTTCACGGCGAACAGAAGTTTCCCGATCGCGCGCATCGCCGGGCCATCGCGCGCCTGATCGACACCGCCACCGATGTCGATCCCCACTTTTGCTACGCGTATCGCCTCGGCGCCCTCGCCGTCACGCAGAATACCAACCACGGCTACGAGGGCGCGGAGATGGCCATCCCGCTTCTCGAAAAGGGAGTCAAGGGTTGCACCACCCAATGGCAGGTGCCCTTTTTTCTCGCCTACATCGAATCTTGGATGCTCAACGATCAGGCCCGCGCGGCTAAAGCGATGGCCGAAGCGGCGCGGCGTCCGGGGGCGCCAAAATACATCGCGCTCCTCTCGGCACGGCTCGCCGCGCAGGCCGGATCGATCGAAGACGGTATCGCCTTCACCGAAGAATTTTTGCGGCAAGCAGACAATCCGCAGACCAAGGCTGAGCTGGAGGACCGCTTGGGCCTTCTGCAAATGGAGCTCGGCGCAAGGCAAATCGAAAATGCGGTGCGTCGCTACAAAGCGGAACACGGCGATTGGCCCGGAAGCGTGGAGACGCTCGTCGAGACCGGACTTCTCGCTGCAATTCCGTCCGACGAACACGACGGGCGTTTCGTCATCAATCGCGGGACCGGCGAAGTCACCAGCACCGCGGCGCCGCGACTCCACTTGCCGGGCGAAGTCGTGAAGGAGATTAACGTGAGCAAAGAGAGCAAAGAGAGCAAAGAGATCCGCGGCGCCGAGGGGAAATCGAAACCATGAAAGCGCTTCTCATCGCGGGCGGCACGTTGCGCGAGCTCGCCCGATCGCGGCTCTTTTACAACTTGCTGGTCTTTGGCCTGATGTTCATCGTCGGATCGCTTCTTCTCGCTTCGCTTACCATCGGCCAATGGGAGCGCGTGATTACCGACGTTGGGCTTGGCACGATTCATCTGGTCGGGCTTTTGATCGGCGTGCTGGTGGGCGTCTCGCTCATTGCCGGGGAGCTCGATCGCCGCACGCTTTACGTCACCCTGGCCAAACCCGTCGGGCGTTTCGAATTTCTTTTGGGCCGTTATCTCGGCCTCGCGGCGGCGCTAGCCCTCAACATGGGTGCCATGGGGCTTGGTGTGGTACTGGTGCTCAAAGCCACGGGCTACGGCGTGGTGCAGGCGTTTTGGCCCGCGCTTTTTCTCTCGTATGTCGAGGTGCTTCTTCTCGCCGCTGTGGCGCTGCTCTTCGGCGTGCACAGCTCGGTTACGCTCTCGTCCATCCTGACGTTTGCCGTCTTCACGATCGGCCACCTCTCGCAGGACCTCAGTTTTTTCGGCGGCAAATCTTCATCCAAAGCACTTCGCGCGCTGGCTACAGCCCTCCATCGCGCGTTGCCGAATTTGGAGCTGCTCAACGTGAAATCGTTTGCCGGCAACGCGCTGCCGGTCGCGCCGAGTTATGTGGCATGGGCCGCCGGATACGGATTGGCGTACGCCACCGGCGCGCTTCTTTTCGCCGGATTTCTCTTCGCGCGCCGAGACCTTCGGTAGGTTGTTATACAAGCGTAGGCGGTTGTCATACTGTTTGCCGAACGACAAAATGCGTCACTGGGCATTGACAAATGATGTCACTCTCGTTCTTCGTCGTTCACGCGCCTGAAGCAAATTCAATGGCTTGCACTCGGCACGCCGACTGCAGCGTTAGGCAAACGTGACCCCCAACGTCGTAAACCCAAGGAGCTTTCCCATGAAAAAGATGCTGAAAGGCTTTACGCTCATCGAGTTGATGATCGTCGTCGCGATCATCGGAATTTTAGCGGCAATCGCCATCCCCAACTTCATCAAGTTCCAGGCTCGTTCCAAGCAGTCCGAGGCCAAGGTGAACTTGAAGTCGATGTACACCTCGGAAAAATCCTTCTACCAAGAGAAGGATCGCTACTCGAGCTTGGTCGGCGAAGTCGGATTCGCGCCGGAGCGCGGCAACCGCTACGCCTACTACATAGGAACCGCGGGCACGAACTCCAACCGCACCACCGCGACGGGCTCTGTCGCCAGCACGGACCAGGGCGTTCAGGTCGACACGTTCAAGTACACCACCGCGACAGCCGCACCGGCTATCGACGTCTTCACGGTGGGCGGCGGCGCTGTCACGGGCGTCGGCGTGATCAGCACCTGCCCAAGCTGCGATTGGGGCGGGTACGCGATCGGCAACGTCGACACCGACGCGACACTCGACGAGTGGTCAATCGCCACCGTGTCGCGCGCGACGACCTCGCCGGCGTCCTCGGGCGAGCCGTACAACGAGCTCAACGACGTGAACAACTAACGTCGAATCAGCTGCAAGTTTTTCCAAGGCGGGAGGGCGAAAGCTCTCCCGTCTTTTTTATTTCTTACGCCCGAATTTTACCTCCGAAAAACCCGCGATTCTCCTCTGGCGCGGCACCGCCCATGCATCTTTTATCTTGCATGGAAATCGACAGCGAAAAGGCGTGTTTTTGCGTTGGAAGTGTTTACGCCGCGGCAACGTTTGCCTGCACTTTTCGCGCGATCAAAAGAGGAGATGCACAATGAAAACGAACCGCGGATTTACGCTGATCGAACTAATGATCGTAGTCGCCATCATCGGAATTTTAGCGGCCATCGCTATACCGAATTTTATCAAGTTCCAAGCCCGGTCCAAGCAATCCGAGGCCAAGGTAAACTTGAAGTCGATGTACACCTCGGAAAAATCCTTCTACCAAGAGAAGGATCGCTACTCGAGCTTGGTCGGTGAAGTCGGCTTCGCTCCAGAGCGCGGTAACCGCTACGCCTACTACATGGGAACCGCGGGCACGAACTCCAACCGCACCACCGCAGCGGGCGCTGTGGTCAGCACGGACCAGGGTATTCAGGTCGACACGTTCAAGTACACCACCGCTGCGGCCGCACCGGCCATCGACGTCTTCACGGTGGGCGGCGGCGCCGTGACAGGCGTTGGCGTGATCAACACCTGCCCGAGCTGCGATTGGGGCGGCTATGCCATCGGCGATATCGATACCGATGGAACGCTCGACGAGTGGTCGATTGCCACCGTCTCCCGCGCCACGGCATCGCCCGCATCCTCGGGCGAGCCGTATAATGAGCTCAACGACGTGAACAACTAACGCCGAAGCAACTGGGTTCTCAAAGGCGGGAGGCTGCAATGAGAACGAGCAAAGGATTTACACTGATCGAGCTGATGATCGTGGTCGCTATCATTGGCATTTTGGCGGCCATCGCCATTCCGAACTTCATCACGTTCCAGGCGCGATCAAAACAGTCCGAGGCGAAAGTAAATCTGAAATCGCTCTACACTGCCGAGCGATCATTTTATCAAGAGAAGGATCGCTACTCGAGTCTGGTCAGCGACGTCGGATTCGTTCCCGAGCGCGGCAACCGATTCGCCTACTACTTGGGCACCGGGGGCACCAACGCCAATCGGGTCGCGGCCGTCGAAGCAACGAGTGCCACCGATCAAGGGATTCAGGTCGACACGTTCAAACACACCAGCGCGACGCCGGCGCCGGCCATCGACGTCTTTACGGCGGGAGGAAGTCCCGTGACCGGCGTCGGCGTGATCAATGCCTGCCCGAGCTGCGACTGGGGTGGATATGCCATCGGCAATGTCGATTCGGATGCGACGCTCGATGAGTGGTCGATAGCGAGTGTATCGAGGGCCACATTGACTCCCGCTGCCGCGGGGGAGCCTTACAATGAGCTTAATGATGCGACCAATTAGCGCGCTGCGCGCCTGGCTTCCTTAGAAAAATTTGCCTGGGCGGCGGCCGCAAAGGCCCATCCGTCTGCCGTCGGAGGATTGATTTGGGTAGGGCGGGAGAGACGCACGGTGGTGAAGATTTCAGTGCAGTGTAATTTCGGCCGATCGCCCGACGACGCCGCCAAACGTAGCGCCATCGTTCCGCCCTGGCCGACGGGATTTTTTGAGAGGATCGATCAGGTTTGGAGTCACGGCGCGGAACGACGGCTGGTTTGGCGACGTCGCGGATTCGTGGGGTGGAGCTCTC
>JAHFDP010000072.1 GCA_023248955.1 Deltaproteobacteria bacterium | reverse complement strand
TGAGGAGGCACCGGAGGAGCCCGCTATGTGATCGGGCGCTTCCAGCGCCACCAATCGGGCCGGCCGCGCTTTCAATATGCGCGGCAAGCACCGAAGTAGACGGGCCGCGATCGGCCGTCGCAGGTAACGGCAATTGTGGTTTTCCGGTTGAAGACCATTTTGACCGACGCATGACATCCTCCTGATTCACCACGGAACCCACTTCTCCGTCGCGTAATACTGGTCCGCACCGCACTCGATCCGGTTGCCTGTCGGGCGCCGCTGGCCGTCGTAATCGGTGGAAAGCTCCGGCCACCGCCGGAAGATGTTGCGACTGGCGGGCGATTGCGACTGACCACCCAGCAAGTTGTTGAGCAGCCGTTGGAACGCGACCTGGAACGGGCTCCCATCGGCGACCCCGTTCAGGAACGACGACTGAGAGGAGACCATGGCATTGCCGCGGCCCACCGCCGGTGAGATCGACGTGATGTGGTAGTCGCCATAGAGCAGATCCTGCGCCGACTGCAGCCCATTTGGCGTGAACGTCACGGAGACGAAGTTGCCGAACGCCGCTCCCTTCGACGAGGCTTGGTAGAGATCAAAGAAGGTGCGCACGAAGAGCGGATTGCCGAACCCGTTCCCGTTGCCGGTGTAGTCGTTGTGGTTCTGCGCGTTATTCGTGAGCAGCGAGTGCTCCGGCGTCATCCGCTCGCCGCCGGTGGTGCCATAAACCGCCAGGTCCCAATAGACCGCGGCTTCGGTCGTGCCGCACAGACCGCGCACATCCGGACGGAGCCCGCCGAGTTGCCGGCAATACGCGGCGTCCCAGTAGAAGGTGCGGTTCTGCCAGATGATGTCGTTCATCAGGAGCGGATTCGAGAAGGTCTTCAACGAATCCGGAATCGGCGTGCCGGACAAGGCGTCCGCTAGGTCCGAGCTGTAGGCGTAGGTCGCGATGCCGCCCACGCGCGGCACCGAGTTGGTGAGTCCACCGATGGCCTCTACCGGCGGCGGACAGATTTGCCCGGGCGGCGCGGACTCCGTGCACGGCCCGCCGAATGCGCCCGATCCCGTGGAGGTGCTGTCGTTGTGCGCGACGGTGTTTTGCGTAATGTTCGCGAAGACCGTGTCGTCGAGCGCGATGCCGCCGCCGTGATCGCCGCTGGAGTTGTTGACGATCAGGTTGTTGAAAATGTTGACGCGGTGCCAGAGACGCGGCGTGCGCGGATGATCCGTCACGTCCTGACCATTCACCATCAGCGTCCGAATGCCGCCGCCGTCGTCGCCCGCCTTGTTGCCCGAAATCAGGTTGTCGTTGATGGTCACCGAACCCGCGCCTTCCGTGAGCGTTCCCGCCGGCGATCCGCTGGGCACCAATTCGCCAGCGACGATGACACCGCCGCCCTCGTCAGCGGACTCGTTGGAGACGATCACGTTCCGCGCGATGAGTCCGTTCGAGCTGAGCCCGTAGTGCGCGATGCCACCGCCGTAGTTCACCGAGAAGTTTCCGCAGAAGAGATTTTCAGTGACCCGGTAGTTGTCCGCGCCCTTGTAGAGCGACAGCCCGCCGCCCCCCGATTGCAAGCTGCCGTTCATGGCCACGCGGTTGTGCGCGACGACGACGTTCTCGTTGTGCGAGTTGGCGAGGCTCGTTCCCGCGGTCAACGACGGCGTGCCGACGCGAATGCCGCCTGAGAGGCTTCCCTGGTTGTCGTCGATCTCGTTGTTGGTGATGGTGAGAAATGGCGCGTAGCTGTTGACGTAGATACCGCCGCCCGACTCGCTCGCGCCGGTGATGGTCATCCCGTCGATGAGCGCACCGTTCGCTTTGGTGAACTGGTTGGCGCAGGCGCCGGCGCTTGGATCGCAAGCCGAGACGAAGATGCCGGCGCCCTTCTCAAACACGAAATCGTTGAGCCCGGTCGCTGGCAAGTTGATGCACGGCGTGGTCGTGCATTCGCCCGCACTCTCCTCGACCAGGCTCTGAAACTGTGTGTTCCAGTGATCCTTCATCGGGAGATTTCCCAAAGCCGCGGTACCGTCGAGGATCGTCGCCGCCGCGCCCCAACCTTGCAGCTTGAGCGGCTTGTACAGGATCGGATTCTCCTGGTAGCGACCGGGCCCGATCATGATCAGCGCACCGTTGGGCGCGGAGTCGATGGCCGGCTGGATCCGCATGCAGAGCGTGGCGTCGGTGTAGGGATCGCAGTCGTTCGGCGGCGGCGAAATCTGCACCACCGGAATGGCCGGATCGTTCACGTGCAGCGTCACGCCAACCAGCGACGACAGCGGCTGCGTGGCATCGTTCGGGTTGCTGCGCGTTACGACCAACTCGCCCGTTCTCACGCTCGCTGGCACCGTGGCCTGAATGGTGCCGTCCGACCAGATGAGATTGGTCAACGCCACGCCGCCTACGGTGACCTGCCCATGACCATCGCTGGGACCAAAGCCGTGGTCGCGCACAATGGTTGAGCAGTTACTTCCCGCCGCAACGGGAATGCTGGTGCAACCCGTGCTGCTCGGCGCCCGCGTTGGATCGAAGTCGGGATTGGGAACCGTGACTTGCCCAAGCGACTGAATGGTGATTTGGAATCCGCCACCTGCCGGCACGAGCGGACCCTGCCCGTTGTAGTTGACCCAAGCGATACCCGGCGTGTGGTCGACAAAATCGCAATTGAGCGGAATGCGGTTTTCCACGAACGCCGCCAGCGGCAACACGATGGTGTCCACGAAGGTGGTGGTGCCGGCGTAGAAATCCCAATTCTCGCGAATCACCTCTTGCCCGTAAGCGTGGTTGAACCAGGGATCGGTGATGCGCTGGCCGAACGTCGACGACCCCACGCGCGTGTCCACAATCGGTCCCGGATCGTTGGGCGCGATGGTGTACATGCCGGCCGACATCCCGAGCGGATTGGGCGTGAAGATGGTGTAGGTCGACGGCAATAGCCCATTAAATTTTCCCCACTGATCCGTGTAGAAACGCGCAATCTCCGTGCCCTTCCAGTCCTTGATCGCCACCGGCATCCACGACGGCGCGAAGTTGCTGCTGGCATTGGGGCTGTCGGGATTCGACTCGAGATGCAGGTCGTCCGAAACCCATCCCCAGATGCGGCTCGACTTGGGAACATCGGTCAGGACGCGGAAGTCCACGACGCTGTTCTTCTGCTGCGCGACGGTGGCGAGCTTCATCGTGCAAGACGGCGCCATCGGTCCGGCGCTGGCGGGCTGGCAGAAGCCGTAGGCGTCGACGGTGCCGCCGCAATACCACTGGTCCAGCGCCGGATAGGCCGTGGGAATTTGCCAATCGGGAAAGAGCTGATGGAACTGAGGCACCGGATATTGCGGCCCCACGCAAGGCGCCGCGTATTGCTGAAAAGCCGCGTCGGGTTCGCCAAACTCGATGTTGCGTTCGCCCCACTTGAGAACTTTGTACCCCGTGGGCGCCACCAGCTCGACAATGTAGCTACCGAGAGCTACCTCGGGGACCAGCGTTCCGTTGCAGGTGACGTTCGGGTAAGTCGCGGTCACCGTGCCTTGGCAGATGGAGGAGAATCCATACGCGCCGTCGAAGACGCCTGGCCTCACCTGGTCCCACGTGCGGAACGTCTCCGCGCAATCGCGAATCGGAATGCCGTTGACGACTTGCGGATTGGACCAGAGCGTCCCCGCCTGTGCGACGCAACCGGTCGGGTTGTTGTCGTCCCAGCTGTCGGTAAAGGTGCTGTTGATCGGCGCACCCGAAGCGACCCAGTTTCCGTTGTTGTCTTTCACCGCGTTGTAGAGGTTGACCTGTACCCGCGGCACGCCCGGTTCCCAGCTCTGCCAGGCCGACCGCTCGGGATCTTCCTGCGTGCGGCTGATGGCATACGAGACGAATCCGCGAATGCCACCGTTCTGCGTCGCGCTGTAATTGCCACGGCCCCAATCGACCACGTTGGTCATGTCGCCAAAGAGCAGCGTGGCCTGGGTCAGCACTTCGTCGCCCGGCGTGCTCAGCTGCGTGCGATAGGGCAACCCGCCCGGCTGAATCTGCGGATTGATTCCCCAATCGGCATAGGGCCCAGGCGGAATCGGTCCGCCGTCGTCGATGATGGAGGTAGCGCCGGTGGATCGAAAACGGGTGGAGAGAATTTCCACCGTCATCCATCGCCACCAGGGAAAGAACTGGCTGAAGAGGTAGTCGCCGCCCTCGTCCGTGATTTGCGTGGCGTAGAGCGATCCGTCGGTGAACCGCGCGTTCACGCGCTGGCTGGGAATGCCCGCCTCGTTGGAATCGCGCCGGCCGTTGGCGTTGGCGTCGTAGAAGACCCTGCCGCGAAGCGTTCCGAACCAGCGGTAGATAGCCACCTTCCCGAGGTCCACGGTGCCGCCGTCCTCGCCGACGGTGACGTTGCGGAAATCGATGATGGCGTTGATCTCTTTGTCCCACGTCACGAGCTGATAGAGCCCCGGCGGAACGTTCTCTATTCTGAATGTACTGTCGGCGTTGCACGGCGCCGTGTAGACCTGCTCGTCCGCACCACTCAAATTGTTCAGCCCCACGTAGCAGTTGGGAACCGGAACGCCGGCGGAGATCCCCGGCGCCTGCGGCGGGTGCATGTCGTGCGCATAGACGATCTGCCCGGTGATGGTGCCGACCGTGCCCGACGGCGACGGCAGCGTCATGGGCATCTCTTTCACGAAGCCGTAGAAGACCAGCCAGTTGAGCTGCCCCAACTGGATGTTGAAGCGCGGCTCGGCGGCGCGCAGCCACGAATCGTTGCCGCGCGTGCCTTCCAACGTCGCGGTGAGGATCCAGCCGGGATCGCGCGCCGGCGGCAGGATCTCGATGTTGTAGCGGTTGGGCGAGACGAAACGCACCACTGCCTCGCCCTTGGACAGCGGCGCGCCGGTGTCGAGGTCGGTGCAGTTGGCCGCGTCGTAAGCCGGATTTCCCGAGGGGCAAGAAGTCAACGTGCCGTTCCCCATGTAGTCGGGAATGGGCATGCCGTTGCCGGGATCGGTGATGAAGAGGTAGCTACCGGAAGCTCCCTTTAGCGGCTTGCAGAATCCACCTGGCCCCGTGCAGTTGGGCGCCGTTTCGTGCTGGACCAGGTAGGTCGTGCCTATCGGGTTACTCCAGGCGTCCTGCATCATTTTGCCGACAGGGTCGGTTAGAATCAGGTCAAATCCAGCGAGGCCTTCTTCCGCCGGTTGATCGTACGCACCGTTGATGGGCTTGGTGTCCTTGAACACCAGCACCGTGGCCTGCGCTGTCGGAACCGGGAAAGCGTGGACGATAATCTGAACGCGGCGCTGCCCCGGATCAACGTTGCGGCCGCTCATGGTGTAGCCAGGCTGATTCACGAACCAGGGTCCGTTCGTCTGCGGCGCCGGATAAAATTGTGGATTCACGTGCCACGGCACGACGCTCACCATGTAGCGCTTGGTGGGATCGATGCGGCAGTCGGGATTCATCGCCGTGTCCGCCGAGGCGGAAAAAGTCACACCGCCGCCGATCGCCAACTGCTGCGTGTCGCCGGAGCAAACCACTGGTGCGTGGCTCTTGTGGATATTGACGGCCAGCGTGTTGCTGAGGTCGGGCCACGGCGCCGTCGGCGTTGGAACACCCGGTGTCACATGGAACGAGTTGTCCTCCTCGACGAGGTACCGAAAACCCGCCTGGATCGGAACAAGCGATCCATGCGGTCCCTCGGTCACCACATCGATGACAAACGCGCTCGCACGCGTGGAGAGAAGAATTCCTGTGGCCAGCACGGCAGCGAATAGAACCCGGTTGCCCATCGAAACCTCCCAGCATCTTCGGCCAGGAAGGTTGCGATGGGATCCCTCGCGAACAAGTGCGGAGCTTTACGCAGAGCGCCTAATTATTTTTCGCGCCATCAGAAATCCACTGAAGGACGATCTCGTAGTCGCTCGGAGAAACAACCTTCAGAGGCCCTTTGTCTTCGGGCATCGGCGTCCCCAGCGACGAATCGCCAGAGATCCGATTCACCAAAAGGCTCGCGCCTGGACTCGCCGGCGTCACGCGCAGTTCCATCGGATCGCCATCAGCATGCACGTTCACTAGGTTGGTCCAGGAACTCCCTTTGCGCAGGTCGAGTTTGCTCTCCTGCAGACCGTCGTGACAATGCACGCACATCACGTCGAAGATCGGCTGAACATGAAGAGCGAAACTGACCTCTTTCGAATTCGCCGGTGGATCACTAGCCTTTCCGCCGCAGCCAACGAAAACCGCTGCCATGCCAAAAGCAACCACAGACGCCTTCGCGCGTTGCAGAAACCCCATTTCCGCCCCCCTCGCGCACCCAACTGTGCGCAAAAGAAGGGTAGTGGTGGAAAGTGAAGTCAACCATTCGTAGAGCTACGAACAGGCCTGCGGCACCCGATCGGACTACAGCGACTCGATTCGCGCGCCGCCGCTCATGCTCTTCGTCAGCGTCTTCGGCCGACAGGCCAGGCCAATGCGCGATCCGCCAGAAGCCGTCGCAGCTAGCTCGCCGTTCACGCAAACCTCAATTCGCCCGCCGCCGCTCGCCGCGGCCGATCCCCGTCCAGCCACCAGCCCTCGCGCGATGATCCGCGATCCGCCCGACGCCTCGGCCGTAATCTCCTTGCCGCGCCCCGACACTTCGATCGAGCTCCCGCCACTGGCTTCCAGCGCCGCCCGATCGCCGGTCCATCCGGTGACCTGAACCTGCGCACCGCCGCTAGTCCGCACGGCCTCTAACGCGGAAACCGCGATTCTCACGACGGCGGCGTGGTTCGTAAACACCGCCATCTGCGGCGCCCAGTGCACTTGCAACGTCTTTCCCTTCACTTCCGTGACGACCAGCCCCACGGCATCGGCGTCGCCCTCGACCATCACGCGCTGCGCTGGCCCCAAAACGATTTCGGCGCGCATGCCACCGCTCACCTCGACCGCTTCAAATTCACCGAGCTTGCGGTCCTCTGTTTTGCTGGCCGCCCGCACCGGAAGCGCCGCCGCAAAAGCCACGAGCGCAAGCGTCTTCTTCATGGCCACCTTTACGGTGGATCGCACGGCGTATTTCAAGAAGGAACGGACCGGAGGAAGTTTGGTGGGCACGGGATCCTCAATAACAAAAAAGGGGAGCCAGATGTTGTCTGGCCCCCCTCTTTCAAGTCTTTCTTGGTTCGAGTTCTCTACTCTCCGCGCGGAGACGACAGTCCGAAATAACCGTACCGAATCCCCATGCGACGCATGAAATCAGGAACCGACTTGTAGCCAGCCAACTCCCGAGCGCTGTGGTTCGCAAGGATCGTCAGCGGCGTGCAGCTCGGTGTCACGTTCTGGTCACACGCGGTATAGTCCGCGAAGCTCATGCCATCCGGTGTTACCGTTCTCACGGTCGGATCCGGAGCAACGATCGCATTGCCATTCGGCTGCAACGCCAGCATCGCCCGGCCATACTTGTTGAAACCAGCGGGGTAGTCACCCATCGCCGCGAAATGCTTCGTGTCGAGCTGGTAACCACCAACCGCCAACTGGTTCGCATACTCGAGCACGCGCGCTGCGATACCCTTCTGAACCCACTTCCCATTGGACGCCGCGCAGGCGCTCTTCGTGGTGGACGAAGTATCTCCGAAGAGGCACTCCTTGCCGTAGGTACGGGCGTAGTAAACCTCACCCGACTCCGGGTCCTGCCACTCGATGCGCGACTCGAAACCCGGATCGGAGTCCTTGCCAAGCTTCCACAAGCGCAGCATTTCCGACCAACCGGTCCGCTCGTTAGCCGGAATGAACGCCATGGAGTAGGCGATCAGATACTTCTGCACTTCCCAACCGATCTGCGGATCGACGTAAGCAGTCTTGGCCGGAGCGGCGGTCGATCCCGGGTTGAAGGTGTCACCGTAGTAGTCGTTGCACATCGTCTCCCCGTCTGCCGGGAAACAGACCTGCGGGCCGGCCGCCGACCACCAGCTAACCCAGCCGATCGGGCGTGACGGATACTGTTGCGCATCTACACCGGTGGCCTGCGCATCAAGCGTCGGCTTCGGGAATCCGTTCGTCGTTGCATCGCCCGCTTCAGCGGCCATCCGCGGCGCCAACATCGAGCGATCACCTGTCAGCGCGTTGGCGAGCAATCGACGATAGCCTTCGGGGAACACGTCGGCCATACCTACCGCTCGGAACCGCGCATCGTAAAAGTCGCGACGCGAGGCGCTGATGAAGCGGTCTTCCGAGTAGGAAAGCAGAATCGCCGTGTTGATCTTGTCGTAATAGGAGCCGGCATTCATCAAGTAGTCGGTCGAGTAATCGCCGTAAGAATTCGACAAACCGTTCTCCAACGGGTGCCCGCCGAATCCAACGTCCCGCAGGTAGCCCGTAGCGCCGTTAGGAACCGAGCACATCGCCCCGGTATTGATGTTGGGAAGGAAGTTCGTTCCCGCGCCATAGTCATCGGCATCCGAATCGGAGTGGAGAACCGGATCATTCAGCTTCGCGTCGCGGTAGTAGTGCGGACCAGGCTGCGGCCGCGAAAGTTCACGCGAGAAGTGATCGAAGGCAACCGATGCGGCAATCACGTTAGGCTGCAAGTCCGAAACGACGAACGGCCACAACGCCTCGAACGAGAGCCCCTGGTTCGTGGCCAGGTCCTGGTAAATCGTTCCGTAGAAGCCAAGACCACCAGACATTCCGAGCAGCTTCAGATTGTAGCGTTCGAAGGAGCGGTCCGCGGCAGCAGCTGCCGTAAACGTCGACCGGCCACGACGGTAGTTGTCGAAAATGTGCCGGTTCTCCTGTGTGTTGATGAGGAACGAGACCTGCTCAAAGGGATCCGCGCCGTTGTCGTGACGGAAAACGGAGACGTTTCCGGTGTCCGCCCAATGGTCCGTGGCGAATGAATAGGGCACGCGCAGACGCTTCTTCGCGTCAACGTTTGGTCCACCGCGACCACGGCCCTGCTTGTCCACCGCAAGATCGTTGTAGGCCACGTAATCAACTGGTAGCTGGCGGCACTTTTTGGCCACGCCGTCAACGTTCACGATGCCGCCATCAAGCACCTGGTTCCAAATACCATCGACGTCCTTGTTCCAATAATTAGGCGCCGCGGCTTTAACCGCATAACAACGGTCGATCACGTTCCAGTTTGTCTGGAGCTGCGAATAGTGGAAGTAGCCCACCGACATTGCGCCGCTCTGGCTCGCTTGGCCAACGCCGTAACGCACGCCGGTCATGCCGCCGAAATCGTCCGTCGCGGCATGGATACCAAGACCGATCGGTCCGTCCGCGAGATAATCCGACGGTGCGGGCGCCGATGAATTGGTGAGGTCGGCAGGCGTAACATTGTAGACGGACGTGACATCGCCGTAGAAGAAGCGCGCGGCGGCGAAGTCGTAGGAGCCCAAACCAATCATGTCCTGCGAAGTGTCACCCGGGTAGTCCATCACGGACGACTGCATGAACATCCAGATAAGCTGGCTCTGCTCTTCGTCCGTCATCGGATCGAAATAGCGCGGCCCAACGCAATTGGCCGCATCCGCCTGATTCACGGCGTTGGTGCACTCTTGGGTCACGCTGCCGTTTTTCGTTCGCAGCTGCCAATACTGAGGCCGGTAGTGGAGCGAAGCGGCGCTGGTCACGAAGTTGTGGCGCAGGCCGATCGAGTGACCCATTTCGTGCGCAATGACAGCGTACTGATAGCGGCGCTTGATGAACCTCGCCATCCGCTCGTAGCGGAGCTCCTGCTGGAGCTTGGTCTCGTTGGCCGCCGGCGGAAATTTCGCCTTGAGAATGTCAGCGAGGCCGGTCATCGACGTCGGTTCCGGAGCCTCGTTCACGATGCACGCGCCACGTGCTGCCAGCGCGTTCTCGCGCATGCGGTGAATCTGCGCACGCATCATCGCGTTGTTCATACCTAGCGGAGAGGCCAAGCTGCTCGTCGCGGCCGTCACGGGAGTCTTCCCGTCGATGCCCGCGAGCTGCAACATGGCAGGATTCAAAAGCTCCGCCTCTTCTTGCGTGGCCTGAGCCGCCGCCAGCCGCGCCTGCACCCGCGCCTGCTGCGGGGAGGCCACGTCGTTGCGCGCCATCACATCGCGCGCCTTGGCGTCGCCAATCGCCATAGCCTTCTGGACGAAATCAGGAACCTTGGATTTGGCCAACGCGTGCAGCTCTTTCGCCTCGATGCCCGCGGCCGCGGCAATCCGCTTCTCCACTTCTTCCCTCGTCATGGTCGGCGCGCCCGCGGCACCCGAGCCCACGCGCTGCGCGTGCGCCCAGTCGCGAACGTACTTGCCTTCCGTGATGTCCGCGGTGGTCAGCTCGCCATTGATGTAGCGAACCATGTCCACCATCTGCTGCGCGGCCATATCCGTAATGTGCGTCCAAATGTTGATGCTGGCCGCCACTTTCTCGCCCGTGATTGGGTCATCGGCGTCAACCATGATTCCCCAGGCCGACGGAGCCTGCGGCTTATCGATAGCGTGTACTTGGTGGTAGCGAAGGTCACCGAGGCGCGGCGAAAGTCCAGGGGCGCCACAAGCCGAGTGATCGCCGTTGATGACCGGGTTATGGCAGAGCACGACCACCGACGGCATAGCCACGACTTTGCCAATGGCCAGCGTTGCTAGGTCGTTGGCGTTGCCCCGCGCCTTGGCGAGATCCGTGGCCACCGCAATTGCTTGCTGATCGCAGCTCGCATTGCTCCAGCCATTCTTGCGACGGCAGTCGTTGACGAGGCGCGAGATGTTAACGGCCTCTTCGTTGTCGTCCTGCTGGCCACGCCACATCGGGAACTTGTTGTCGCAGTTGCCGCCGTTGGTCTTACGACATTCGACGAGCCGCGAGCTCTGCACGGCCGTCTTCATCGCGAGATCCCACTCCTGCACGGCCCAATCGGTCGCCTGGAAGAGATCTTCGCCGCGCGCCTGAGCCGCGTCGATCTGCTGCTGAATCGTGGCCGCCGTGGAAGCGTCAGGCGCTGCCGCGAGCTGACGGAGCAGACCTTCGACTTGCGCGGTGGTACCACCGTTGATGTACCAGGGGATCGTCAGCGCCTTGCGCTGAGCATACGGCAGCGTGCAACGGCCCTTGAACACGTCGCACTGCGAACCCGCGCCGGCCTGCTCGCATTCGTCCGCGGTGCCGTTCTTGTTGTCATCGCGATTGGGATCCGCCATCGGATCATTCTTGGCCGCGACGGTCGTCTTGACCGTGTCGCACTGAATCTCGCCTGTCATGCTGGTCGGGTCGCTGTAGAAGTGGCTGCGATCCCAGATGTTGTAACGATCGGCGAAGCGGAACCACTTGTCGTCCACCATGCCGTAGGTGCGATCGTAGCCGCGGTACTCGGTGGTGAAGTTACCGAAAGCCTGAAAACGCACGCCGTCCACATCGGCAGGCTCGTAGTCGGTATCGGTGACCTTGCGGAAGGACTGACGGAGCGTGAGCTCGGTCGAGTTACAGTTGGCGTACGCAGACTCGCCCGAGAACCAGCAAGCGGGAAGCTTGCCGTAACCCCAAGCCGAAAGGTCAACCGTTTGAGGCTCGGCGAAAACCTTGTTGGTCACGTCGAAGTAGCCACCCGCCGTATCGAAGTGCGGCGCATTGGGATCGCTAGGGTCTACGACGGTGTAGGCAAGCGGAGAGTAGGTGATTCCGCCAAAAGCGCCCATCATGCTGAGCGTGTCATAGTCGTAGCCGCCAGTGGCCACGTTCTGCGACCAGTCCACGCGCATGTATTGCCGCTGGTTCCAAACGCGGTCGCTGGTGTTCTCCTCGACAACGTTGAGCTGCTCGCCAGTGCCGGAGTTGTACGAGCGCTGGATATCGAAGTGAGACGAAATTTTGTAGCTGGCGACGATTTGGCCGTCGTTGTTCTGCTTCTTCACCCAGCCGTCGTGGGTTAGACCCTTGCCATCGGAACCCTGGATGCGCTCGTAGGCGAGGCGCGCGTTGAGGTAGTTTTCGGTGATTTCCCAGCGAATGCGCGAGGTGGGCTGCGCGTAGGTCGCGGTGAAGAGGCCGTCCTGGGCCGCACCGTAACCCACATCGACGACGGTACCACGCATGTAGAACTCGGGGCCGTCAGTGGGCGAGGCAACGTTGGCACCGACGAAGAAGGTCTTGTCGAGCGCCTGGGCCTGCACGCGGTTGATCGGGGGACGCTCTTGGCTACAGCCGACGGCGACAGCCAAGAGGACGAGAGCGGACGACTGGGTTTTGCGAGCGAGCATCATGTTCTCCAAAAGCATGTACTGGGGTTAAAACCTAAAAACGCCGAGCGGCGGACTCGAGATCGACGGAAAGATCGAAATAAAAACTGGTGAGACGGTTGGCGAAGGGCGTGCGCAGCGTGCCGTCCGGAGCGAGGTCAGCGTAGTCGCTGAGCATGCCGAAGCTAACGCCGAGTTGATCGTTCACCTGGTAGGAGAGATCAACGAGGAAGCGCTGGCCGGAGCGCACCGAAACGTCATTCGAAGGATCAGGCGAAACAGCGCCGGTGGCTGCCGAGACGCTCGTCGGCGTAAGCGCGTAAAGAAACGACTTGCGGAAGAGGAATACCGACGTGATCGAAAGCTTGGGCGTCACGGCGAGCGCGACGGTCGGTCCGTTGTTCAGCGAGAAGTGCGAATTGCGCAGGCCGGTGTTCACGAAGCGCGCGCACTCATCGGCCAACTGACAGGCGATGGTCGGCGCGTCGTATTGCGCGGTCGTATAGCGGTGAACGTTCATGCCACCGCCGAGCGCATAGCTAACGGACAGCCCTGAGAGCACATCGAACTTCCGTGAGGCGCCTAAGGCCGACTGGAAGCCAACGACCAGCGTCTGCGCCTGCGAGGCCTTAGAGAGCGGACCGATCGCGCGAAGCGTGCCCGTGAGTTTGATTCCGGTGCGACGCTCTTCAAAAAGTTGCCCGGTACCTTCGAGCGACACGTCCCCGAGAATCAGTTCGTGGTAGCGCGTGGTGTCGTCGGAATTGGTGAGCTCCTTCTCCATATCGAACCGCGCGCGTACGGCGGCGGTCTCACCAAAGTGCCACTCGGGCCGAAACGAAAGACTCTGCACGTAGTAAGGGTTCCACGTCAGATCGGCGCTCTTCACCAGCGAAGGTGCGGAGAGCGCGTTGTCGTAGACGAGCGTTGTTCCGCGCCAAGCGCGCGGAGCAGGCTCTGTCGCGGATTGCGCGGGCAACGGAAGTTCAGCGGCCCGGGCCGGCGTTGAAGCGCTCACCACGAGAGCCGTTAGAAAAGTGGCAAAAAGAGGTCGGGGCGTCATTGCGCCTCTGTTTAAGCAAGTCATGTGCCGCGCTATCCGTTTCACAACAATCCGCCTCCGTGCCGCGCTGCGCCAACAACCGGAAAATCAGAAACGAACCCAAACACGAAAAGTCACAATGTTCCAATCCGTCAGGTGGCGTCTCCACCATCCGTCAGGTGGCTCCGTCAGGTGGCTCCTTCAGGTGGCTCCTATCGAGGCATTGTGGGGCGCGCCTGATTGGCATTTACTGCGCGTGTTGTCAACGATTGCTCGCGTTCGGTGTAGTTGTCGGGGTCCGAATCGTTTCCGAGGCAATGTTTGCCTGCAACTCATTCACGTCGCGGAAAAAACGCCAAGTCTTTCTGAGATTTGGCAGCGGCGCGTAGTGTGCATGATAAGACACTTTGGATGATGCGGATCCCTCGAGCGTTTTCCCTCATCGAGGTTTCCGTCGTCCTGGCGATCGTGGGGATCATGTCGGCGATCGCGGTCTGGTCGTTCACGGCGCTCAAAGGAAAACTAAGCCAGGGAAATTTCGCCAGCGACCTCGTCTCGGCGACGCATCAGGCGCGGCTTCGCGCCATGAGCAAGCAGCGAAATGTCGCCTTGGTAATCCTCTCCGGCACAGGCGCTGCGAGCAACGACGGGTACTACGAGCTCGACGATCTCAGCAGCGCGCAAAATCTCAGCACTCCGGCCAACCTCGCCTCGGTCGCTGGCGTTTTTAACCCGTCCGTGAGCGGCTTCAGTCTACCGGCGGCCTACAGCGTCAGGCTCATCGGCTCGGGGCTCGCTAAAAACACCGCGTTTTATACCGGCACCAACGCCTGGGGAACCGCAACATCGTTCCCTTTTCCCTTTGCGGCGACGTCGACCAACACCAGCGGCGGCGCCTGCAGCTTCTGCACTGCAAACACAGGCGCAGTGGCCTTTCTGCCCAATGGCCGCGCGGTTTTCAGCGCCGCCTCTGGCACACCTACCAGTGGCGCCATCGTTCTCGACCAGACCGGCCAAGGTGCTAGCGGTGTCGTGGCGTATCGCAAAGCGCTGCTCATCAGCCAAAGCGGCATGATCGAATCGGTGAAGCAATGACGTGCCCGCGCGGCATGACGGTGATCGAAGTGGTCATCTCGCTTGGACTTCTGACCATTGCGCTCTTGGGCGTGGCCGGGGCGCACACCATCGCCAGCGCCTCTCTACGGCAAGGCAAACGCATGTCGCAGGCAACGGCGATGGCGCAGGAGCTGGCCGGACTTCTCGCCGCGTTGCCCTACTCTTCCTCTGGAAGTCAGCCAACGGGCACGTTTGCCAACGTCACAACGGCAAACGACGCCGATCTCACCGACGCGGCGGGGGCCATCGACGCCAGCACTGCTACCAATCCGGTTTCTGCGAACATCGTCGATCATGCCGAAGGCGAACTGCCCGCGAGTGTACTGGTGGCGCTTTCGCCGATTGGCGTTTCCATTCCCAATTCCAACATCACCGTCTTTCAACGGTACTGGAGCATCGCGCCAATCGCCGATCCGCTGACACCCGCCAACGTGGGCGGCGTGACCATCGCGGCCATCGTTCGCTGGCCGGTGGGTTCGGGATACAACCACGTGGCCGTGGTGGCCACGCGCTACGATCCACAACAGCTGCGCGAATGATTAAATATATTGTAACCGTTCAGTCCGTCATGGCCGGGCTTGACCCGGCCATCCACGAGGATTTCGATGCGCGTGGATGGCCGGCACTTCGGCCGGCCATGACGAGGACTGAACGGATACAATATATTAAAACTAATCGTGGTTTTACGCTGGTTGAAGTCATGGTGGCCGCGGGGCTCCTGGCCTTTATCTTGGCCGCGGCCACGGCGGTGATGGTGTCGCAGAACGCGACCTACGTTCGCGAGCAAGGGCTGCGTGAAGCGCAAGAGCAGGGCCGCGAAGCCCTCGATTACCTCGAGGATGCCGTGAGAATGGCGGGCTACGGCATCGACCCCCAGCTCGCCTTCGACTTCGATTTCTATAACTGCAATCTGGGAAGCACCACGGGCAACATCACGCAAAGCAGCAACTGCGCATTGCTTCGACGGGACTCCGCGACGCAGATGGACGAGCTGGTCCTTTATTTTCGCGATCCCAGCTACAGCACCAGCGTCACCACGGGTTGCGTCGGGGCCACCAACCTCGCCGGCAACGTGTGGCAAGTCACCGCCGTCACCACCGGTGCTTCGCCGAGCGTGACGCTCAATCTTCCCTCGACATCATCGATCCCGGCCGGATCCATTTTGCAGGTGATGTGTCAGGACGCATCAACCTACACGTACGTCACCGTGAAGACCGCGCCCGTCCCGCCCGGCTCGGGCTGCGCCAGCACCGCCGTGGCGCTGGAGGCGCCCATCAGCGTGGCCGGACTCACCGGCACCGTAACCAGTCCCTACTCGCGCTCGGACCTGCTCACCTCGGCCTGTTTTTCGATGACCAGCACGCGGGCCTTTCTCGTTGATCGGGAGCGCTTTTTCATTCACCAGGACACGGCCAATGCGCTCCAACCAAGGCCCTATCTGATGCTCGACCGCGGCATCGACGCCAACGGCGACGGCGCGCTGGATGATCTCGACCTGCTTCCGATTGCCGCGGACATCGAGGATTTGCAAATCGCTTACGTTCTCGAACAGGTTGGCATTCTTCAGACGAGCGCCAGCATGACGGCCGCGTACATGCTTGATTCCAACGCAGATGGTGTGTGGGGTAACACCTCCGGCGTGAGTGAACAGCTCACCGCCAACAGCGCGGCCACCACACCGTACGGTCTCGCCGCCACATTGACCGCCGCGAACACAGCCGCCGGCGCAACCTCGTCGGGAGCGGCTTGCTTAAATGTGTCACTCGCCGCGTTTAACTATCCCTGCGTGATGGATAAGGCGTCCTTGGAACTCTCCAGCAACTTGGTTCATCCCTACCGCTGGCTTCCCTGGACTGGCAACATCGCGGCGGTTCGGTTGGGCGTGATTGCGCGCAGCGCCTCCGCGACGGCGCAAGGCACGCAAAACGTTGCTGGCACCGCCACGAGCGCGCTGTCCTTCGACGCGCACTACTTGCCGGCACTGGAAAACCGCGCGCAGACCGACATCTCTCTTTCGGCGACCGGTGCCTACGCGACCATGAAGCCGGGCCAATACCAGCACAGCGTTTACGCGGGTGCGGTGCGGGCCGCCAACCTTTCCACCAACGGGCTCTACACATTCTAATGCGCGCCAAGACGCCAACAGGGAACGCCCTCATCATCACGCTGATGGTGATCGTTGGCCTTACGCTCTTGTCTGTGGGAGTCCTTGTTTTTTCGTCAAACGAACGTGCCAGCGCTGCGGGCATGCGGCGTCGCGAGCAGCTCGCCAACTGCGCCTTGGCGGTACGTCAGTACCTCGGCACCCAGCTTCGTTTTCCGTCGGCACCGCAGTTGACCAATCTGAACTTCTCGCTCCCGGGAAGCGGCGGGCCGATCGTGATCGAGGGAGGCCACTACAACAACCCGCTGCCCAGCGTGACCGGATTTTCACTCAGTTCCGCCGGCGCCGGAACGGTCAGCGCTCCAGTCCAGGAACTCGGAAACACCGTACGTTTGAACAGCGCTGGGTCGAGCATGGTTGGCGCGGCGACCTGCACCGATGCGGATGGCAATCAGTACGAGGTGGAATTTTCCTTCGCGTTCGGCCTGCTGTGAGGTGACGCCATGCGAATATTGTTAATATATACAATCAGTGCTTTGGTCCTCTTTCTTTCGGCGCCCGCCTTCGCTGGAAACTGCGGTCCGCTCAACTGCACCAGCTCACAAACCTGTTGCACCAGCGGCGGGAGTCATGCCTGTTGCGGCGGTGCCACACCGGCCTGTTCCTCGGGGACATGCGTGCAGTGCACCGCGGATTCGAATTGCGCGGGTGGCACGCCCCGCTGCAACACCACGAGCCATACCTGCGTTCAATGCACGGCGAGTTCACAGTGCAGCGGTGGAACTCCTTATTGCAATGCCTCCAACACCTGCGTGGCCTGCACGGCTGACTCGCAATGCGGTTCCGGCAACGTGTGCAATACGAGCGGCGCCTGCATCGCGGCGTGCGCCAATGATTGCCAGTGTAACCCCACCCAGCTCTGCAACGGGACTGGACACTGCGTTACCGGCACCTCGACCTGCGGTGCCTCGGACGGCGGAAGCGACGCCGGAAGTGACGCGGGTTCAGACGCCGGTAGCGACGGAGGGGCCGACGCAGGCGATGGTGGCGTGGCGGACGCGGGCCCCGTCGCCGACGGCGGCGTGGTGGCCTCTTGGGGATTCGGAACGTGCAGCTTCGGCGCAAACCCTCAAGGCTCCGTTTGCTGTGCGGGCACGGAAATTAGCGGCGGCGCAGGCGGGAGCGGAGGGGGCGGCGGTGGCGGTACGTGTACCTACAACAACGCCACCACCTCCTTTGGCGCTGGATATACTCAGAATCTAGAGTCGTCGCGGATTGGCCTCGCCTGCGGTCCCACCACACCGCAGGTTTCCGCTGAACATCTTTACGCGTCGAGCTTCGGACTCTCCTCGCTCACGCCAACGCTCACCGACGACGACAAGGTGCTCACCACCGCGGGCGGTGTTCCTTCGGCCATCATCCTCGTCGACACCACCGACGGTCTTAAAGACTTCTCGGCGATGCCCGATGTTCCACCGACGTTTAGCAGCGGACCCGGAAACGGACGCTTCAAGGGATGCCCATCCGACGTAATGGAGGGGGCGTTGCACCGCACCTGGGCGGGTTTCGGCAACAGCTACTATTACGGCGACCCCACCGGCGGAAACAGCAACATGGTCTCCGACCCCAGCGGGTTCCAACATTTCGCCTGCTGGTCACCCATCACGCTCGGTAATACAAAGTATTACCAGTACCGCAATTGGACCAGCCCTATCAGTACGGCCGAAACGGCCTGTCAAAATTCGCTCGGTAGCAACACCTCGTTTGACTACTTCCAGTGCGTCTACTGCACGCACAGGCCGGGCGACACGGTGAGCGATCCGCAGACTTACAACGGCACCAACGCTTGCACCGGTACCACCGCCGCGCCGGGTTACGGCTACTACATCTCCTCCGCAAATCGGGACACGACCAACCACTCCGTCTTCTGGTCCGGAGCGGTGATTGACTATCCGCCGATGTACATCCCAGCCTACTGGACCAGTCTCTTCATTCCTTCGAATGCCGAGCTTGGTCTCGACGGGAACCCGGTGTTTCCAATGCGCCGCGAGCTACGGCTCATCAACAACAGCATGCCCGCGGGAAGTTGTTCCAGCTCCGCGCAGTCGATGGGCAATGGGATGCACCCGCCGTGTCAACGCACCAACCCTTATTCGGGTGACTCGTCTTTTCACTCGGTCTGGAACGCCGTGAATAATTTCTGGAGCAGCTTTGCCTCGAGCGCGCAGGGAACGGACCATCCAATTGCCGGTGCCATCTGGGAAGCCGCCAACGATTACGTTTCGGGCGGACTCACGCTTGGCGGCGGCGGCAATGGTCCAAGTTGGTGCTCCACTTGTGACACTCCCCACATCATTGCGCTCTCCAGTGGGGCCACCTGCCACGACCGAGGTAGTACGTCGCTGGGCAGCACGTTGTGGGATTCTTCGGTCTCCTGCACTGGCGCTTGCGCTTACACCACGCCAAGCTGCTCCTCGCGCGGCGCCGCGAACACGTGCGAAGGCTCGGCTGCTGTTTGGCCGCCGCAAATCGCCGCCAAAATCAGCAACAACGATCTCTTGCCAGGCGTGTCCGGCTCACAGTCGATCAGAGTCGACACGATCGGACTTTCCACCAACCGCGCCGACCTACAACAGGCCGCCACGCAGGGATCGGGCACCTTCATCGACGCAAGCTCGAGTCCCGGCGCCATTCACGATGGTCTCTTCTCCATCTTGAACAGCATCATCACGGCTTCCATCAGCGCGACGTCCACTCCCGTCAACTCGGTGCAGGCCTCCGGCGGCGCGCAGGAAGAGTTGGTCGCGCTTTTCACACCCAAGGCCAGGCAGGGCGTCTACGACGGGCATCTTTTCAAATATTACTTTTTTAGTGAGTTTGCCTCGGGCTGCACGGCGCAGGGCCAGTACGTGAACTTTCCCGACGCCAGCAGCAGCAGCAGCCAAATTCAGTGCCCGTGCATCGCCGGGCAATGCAGCGGCCGTTTCTCCGTCGACAGCAATCTAGGATTCGTGATGCGCGCCAATGACGGCACGGTTCACTCCCTGACCTACACGCAGCTCACGAGTTTCTATGCCTCCAACGCTCGTTTCCCCTCCCCGCTGGAGCTGCTCGATTATCCGGCGGCCACGTCCGTTTGGGACACCGGCGTCATCATGGCCAATTCCACCGCCCATCCCTGGTACAACCGCCTCGCCTACACCGTCCTCGACAGCAGCGCTGACGGCAAGATCACCTCCGCGGACGGGCTTACCCAAATTGCCGCCAGCTCCAGCGGCGTGTCGGATTCGGTTGCCGATACTTTGGTGCCCTATCTCGGAATCGTCGGTAACAATCTCTGCAATCAGATCGTCGCGCTGGGGGTTGGTGTGACCTATCCTGACACATCACCGAGCGGCTACCGCAGCTGCGCGAAAGCGGTTCTCAATTACGCGCTG
>JAHFDP010000108.1 GCA_023248955.1 Deltaproteobacteria bacterium | reverse complement strand
AAAAATTCCGGGCTTTCACGACGAACCGCTCAAGGGGGATCGTTCAGGCCAGCGATCGATTCGACTCAACATCGCCTGGCGCGCCATTTACAAAATTCTCTCGGACGACCGGATTTCATTTGTTTCGATTCAGGAGGTTACGCACCATGCCTACTAAGAAACTTAGCGCTGCGCGCCGGTACCTCGCGCAGCTGCGCGGTGGCCCGCTTTCCTTCGGCGGAATGATTGAATCGCTACGCAACACCGATGGCATCTCTCAGACCAACCTTGCGCGGAAGCTGAAGATGTCCAAGGCGCAGCTCTGCGATATTGAGAAGAGTCGCCGCGTAGTCCCCCCTCAGCGGGCGGCCGAGTTTGCGAAAGTCATGGGCTATTCCGTGGACCAGTTCGTGGCGGTTGCGCTCGAAGACGAACTCCGACGGGCGGGGATTCCGCGCAAAGTTACTTTGAACGCGGCGTGATTTTTTCCGCTTCAAACTTGACCGGCGCCGCCAAATTTCCAGCCGGGCTACTTCTCGATTCGAGAGGGAACGATGGAATCACGTTATGGCAGATGGTTGAGCCCGTACTTGACCGTGCGTGATGTCGCGACCGCAGTCCATTTCTATCAACAGGCGCTCGGCTTCGAAAAATTGGTGACCAACGTCTGCACTTACGCGACCCTTGCAAACCATCATCGAATCGAAACTCCACCCCACCAACCTCGGGTCGCGACAGGCGGGCGGGTTCCGTGCGGTGCGCGACCGGAGCCTCAAGAGGTCGCCAACTCCTCCAAGGGCCCCCTCGCACGATCAATAACCGCACTGCACGGAATTTGCCCGCCTGTCGCGACCCGCCTCGCCCGCTGCGCAAGCGAAAAAAGTTTTAAAGCTTCACCAACTCCGCATACAGCGCGATCGCGCTCTTCACAGCCTTGCCCCAATCGCCGATGTGCAGACTTTCATTCTCGCTGTGTGCGTTGCTGTAGGGATCCTCGACGCCGATCAAAAGCGCCGGCACCCCGCCCAGCTCCTTTGCAAACGGCTCCACGAACGGAATCGATCCACCGCACCCCATGGCCACCGCCTTGACGCCATACCCGCGCTCGAGCGCACGGAACGCGGCCTGGAACGCGGGATGCTCGGTGCTCGTGTACCACCAGCCGGCACAGGAATCGTCGTGCAGCTCGACCTGCACGCCCCACGGCGCTCTTTGCTTGAGATGCGTCTTGAGCGCTTCGAGCACCGCTTCCGGTTTCTGATCGGGTACCAGCCGAATTCCGACGCGCGCCCAGGCCGAGTCGCAAATAATGTTGCGCGCATCTTTGCGCGAGCTCGCCGCAAACGCGTTCACCGACACCGACGGCTGCCGCCAATTGACCGCCCACGGCGCGTCGCCACCGAGCAGTTCCACGCCCGCGAGCATGCCGGCCTGTTCGCGGAACTTCGCGTCGCTGGTCGGAAGCGCGGTGACGAAATCGTGCTCGGCCTTGGTCATCGGCTTCACGGCCTCTTTCACGCCCGCCACCGCGCAGCTGCCGTCGTCATGCGTGAGCGACGCCAACATTTTGCAAAGCGCCATCGTGGGATCCGGCACCGGCCCGCCCCACATGCCCGAGTGCACGGGCTGCTTGAGCGCGCGCACTTCCACGTCGACGGCCACCAGTCCGCGCAGCGCGGTGGTAATCGACGGCAAACCCGTCTCGAAATTTCCGGTGTCGGTGAGCACGATGCAATCGGCCTTCACGAGGTCCTTGTGCGCGCGCAGAAACGCGCCGAGGTGTTGCGATCCAACTTCCTCTTCGCCCTCCACGACGATCTTCACGTTGAGCGGCAGCTCGCCCGCGGTCTTCAGATAGCTGTCCACTGCGGCGGCGTGCACGATGATGCCAGCCTTGTCATCCGCGGCGCCGCGACCGTAGAGGCGGCCATCCTTCTCGGTCGGCTCGAACGGCGGCGTAGCCCAACGTTCCGCTTCGCCGGCCGGCTGCACATCGTGGTGCGCGTAGAGCAGCAGCGTCGGTTTGCCCGGCGCGCGCAGTCGTTCGCCGTAAACGTAGGGATGGCAACCTTCGACATCGATGAGGCGCACATTCTCGAAGCCGAGCCGCGTCAGCAGCGCCGCGGTGGCTTTTCCGCTCTGGCGAACGGTCTCCGGCGGAAAGCCCGGAAACGAAACGCTGGGAATGCGCACGAGCGATTTCAGCTCATCGAGGTAGGTTTTTTGGTTCGATTCGAAATGGCGGATAGCCGCGTCGGTGTTGGTCATGCGCGGACTTTTAGCCGAATTGACTAGATGACCACAAATGGTCATGATCCATTCATGGGCCGAAAAATTCGAGTTGCGGAGCTAAAAGCGCACTTGAGCGCCAATCTGCGCGCGGTGCAGCGCGGGCAGCGCATTACCGTTATGTCGCGCGATACGCCGGTCGCGGAGATTATTCCGATCGAGCGCCCGCGCGAGAAGCTCGTCATCACACCTGCCAAAATTCCGGGCGGCAAGATTCCCGTCGGGCGCGTTAAGGTCGATTTCGATCCCGTGCAATTGCTCTTAGAAGATCGCGCGAAACGATGATCGCCTACGCCGACTCATCCGCCATCTTGCGCCGGGTCCTTCCCCAACCGGGTGCCATCGCAGACTGGGACAAGATCGAGCGCCTGATCTGCGGCAGGCTCGTGGAAGTCGAGTGTAACCGCACGCTCGATCGCCTTCGGATCACGCAAACACTCTCCCTCCAGCAGCTTGAAAGGGCCCGCGAAGATCTGACCGCGGTCCTCGCGCACGCTGAGTTCGTCGAGGTCTCTCCGATGGTCTTGCGAAACGCCGGCGCCCCGATGCCCGTCGTGCTCGGAACGCTCGATGCAATCCACTTTGCAACGGCAAGGCTCTGGCAAGATCAACACGGCCTCCCGCTCACCATGGCCACGCATGACACCGCGCTGGCCGATGCTGCTCGTTTGCACGGCATGCCCGTGCTGGGCTGAAACTGATTGACGCCGCGGGGCCGCTCTTCGAGGATGCGCGGCATGATCGCCATCACGCCCGAGCTCGAAAAGAAAGCCGTCAACTGCATCCGCTTTCTCGCCGCCGACGCGGTGGAGAAAGCCAACTCCGGCCATCCCGGCATGCCGATGGGCTGCGCGCAGCTGGCGTTTACGCTCTGGGCGCGGCACCTGCGGTTTCATCCGCAACATCCGCGTTGGGAAAACCGCGACCGCTTTATTCTCTCGGCCGGGCACGGATCGATGCTGCTCTACTCGCTGCTGCATCTCGCCGAGTTCGACGTCACGATGGAGGACTTGAAGCAGTTTCGTCAGCTCCATTCGAAAACGCCGGGCCATCCCGAATTCGGACTCACCCCGGGCGTGGAAGCGACCACCGGTCCGCTCGGTCAGGGCTTCGCCAACGGCGTGGGCATGGCGCTCTCGCAACGCATGATGGCAACGCGCGTCAATGGCGGCGGCACCTTTCCGCTCGAGAATTTCATCTACGCGATCTGTTCCGACGGCGATCTCGAAGAAGGCGTAGCCAGCGAAGCGGCGTCGATGGCCGGCCATCTGCAGCTCGGCAACATCATCTATCTCTATGATGACAACCGGATCTCCATCGAGGGCAACACCGAGATCACCTTCACCGAAGATCGCGGCAAGCGCTTCGAATCCTACGGATGGCACGTGCAGCACTGCGATGGCCTCGACGGCGACGCGGTGGATCGCTGCATCCGCGCCGCGCAGAAAGATCCGCGGCCGTCGATCATCGTCGCGCGAACGCAGATCGGATTCGGCGCGCCGCACAAGCAAAACACCGGAGAGGTGCACGGTTCGCCGCTCGGAAAAGACGAACTGAAGGCGGCCAAGCAAAATCTCGGCTGGCCGGAAGAGACGATGTTTCTGGTGCCCGACGACGTGCGCGCACTCTGGAGCAGCATCGTTGCGGAAAAGAAACGCGGTTACGACGCGTGGGCCGTGCAGCTCGCGAAGTGGCGCAAAGACGAACCCGCGCGCGCGAAAATCTGGGACGCGCACTGGACGCGCGCAACACCGAAAGATCTCGCCGAGCAGCTCGCAGCGGGCATGGATTACGGCTCCGATTCTACGCGCAAGATGAGTCAGAAAGTGATTCAGAAAGCCGCGGCGCTGGTGCCAGCGCTAGTCGGTGGATCCGCCGATCTCGAGCCGTCCACCTTCACCGCCATCCACGGCGGCGGCGACATCGACGCTGGAAAATTCGACGGCCGCGTCTTTCACTACGGCGTCCGCGAACACGCCATGGGCTCGGTGGTGAACGGGCTCGCTTACGACGGCGCGTTCATTCCGTATGGATCCACGTTCCTGCTTTTCTCCGACTACATGCGCCCGCCGATTCGTCTCGCGGCGATTAGCGGTTTGCAATCCATCACCGTCTTCACGCACGATTCGATCTTCCTCGCCGAGGACGGTCCGACGCATCAGCCGATCGAGCAGCTCGGTGCACTTCGCGCGGTGCCCGGCCTTCACGTGGTGCGGCCGTGCGACGGAACCGAAGTCGCCGCGGCCTGGGCGCACGCAATCCTTCGCAAAGACGGTCCGACGCTGCTCATTCTCTCGCGGCAAAAAGTCACGCCGGTGGCGCGCGCAAAACCCGCCAACGTGCATGAGTGTTTGCGCGGCGCTTACGCCATCGTCGAGCCGGCGAACAAACCGAGCGTCGTTTTGATCGCCACTGGTTCGGAAGTGACCACCACCGCGAACGCGGCGAAGTTACTCACCGCCAAGGGCCACGCGGTGCGCGTGGTGTCGATGCCGTGCATGACCTGTTTTCTTTCTTGGCCACACGCCGATCAGGACGCGCTGGTGCCGCAAGACGGAACGCCGCTTGTCGCCGTGGAAGCCGCGCTGGGCGTGGAGTTCCACCGCATCATCGGCCGCAACGGTCTGGTGCTCGGCATCGATCGCTACGGCGCCAGCGCACCGGAAAAAGCAATCGCCGAAGAATATGGATTTACGCCGGAGAAAATCGCGGCGCGCGTCGAAAAGTGGATCACGAGGGATCGCACATGAGCAAAGCAGCGGAGTTGGTGAAGCTCGGCCAGTCGGCCTGGATGGATTCGATTCGTCGCGGATGGCTACCG